>CAIKNO010000523.1 GCA_903828805.1 uncultured Sandaracinus sp.
AAGCTTTCCCTGACGATATTTCGTGCGCGAAAGAATCCCCGTCCCGGCCCGCGAAGTCAATCGCGCCCGCGGCGACCGGTGCCACAGCGCCCGCGGGACCGCGTCGCACAGACGACGCCGGCAGGCGAACTCATGGGACAGCGGGAGCCGACGCGGGCGTGCTCGATGAAGACGAGGACGAGGACCACGCCGAAACGGCGGCCGCACCGAGACCGACGGCCAGCAGGTGAAGGCCCGGGGCATGAGGCTCGGCTTCACGGCCCCGCTTCAAGCCGAAGCAGCGGCCTCCCTCCCCGCGGCCGCATCGCGCCGACTCGGGTCCAGCAAGCCCAATGCGATCGATCCGACGTGAGGCTCCACGCTGCAACCATCGCAGCAGCATCACCCGTCGCCCAACCCCGCGCTCCGCGAAGGGCAGGCGTGCGATGGCAGCGTGGGCACCGCCGAGTGCGCCCCGGATCTCGCCTGCGACACGAGCGTCTGGCCCTGGGTGTGTCGCCCCACGCCCACCTCGGGCGAGTCGTGTGGCTGGAGCGGCGGATGCGCCGCGGGCTTCGATTGTCGGGCCGCCGACGCCTCGGAGTCCCCGGTGTGCGTGCCGCTGTCGTCGCTCGGCGGGGCCTGCGGCGTCGCGTGCGTGGACGGCGCGTACTGCGACTACGACTTCTCGTCCGGCCTGTGCGCACGCGACGTCTGCGGGCGGCTGCCCCGCCCGTCGCCACGCTGACACTGCGGGCATCGGGTCACACGCCACCCTGCGCGGGCGGGCCCCGAGCATGGTAGTCCCCGGCTCGGGCCATGAAGATGGCGCTCGCAGGCGACGGGACAACGGAGTGTCATGAGCGGTCAAGAAGAGCTGACGTCCGATGGGCATGAAGGCCGTGTCGCTCCAGGGAACCCGTACCTCGATCCGAGCGGTGTGGGTGGGGCCGCGATCGCGGGCGCGCGCAAGCACCAGGGGATGCCCATCTTCGACTGAATCGATGGCCTGCTCCTCTTCGGAGGCCTTCTGGCGATGGTGCTCGTCGGCGTCGCCGGCTCGACGCTGGTGCCTGCCCTCGCGGACACGCTGGGCGTCTGGAGCCGGGGCCTTGCCACGGTGTTCATGTTCGGTCCCATCCTGGTGCGCCGCGCGAGGTTCCCTCACACGCGCGCGTGGGCCGGCGTGCCCCGAGACGGGCTGCCGTACCGGCTGATGTCCATCGTCGGGCTCCTGCTGATGCCCTTCGCCGCCATCTGCATCGTTCTCGTCGCGGGGCCGCTCCTGAGTCGCATTCAGAGCCCGCCCCTCGAAGGCGTCGACGACGCCAGCCGGCAACGTTTCGTGGAGGAGCGGACGGCGGGAGGGACCAGCGAGCCGACGCTGCTCGAGGCGATGGGGTACGCCGAGCAGGAGGTCGCGCGCACCGGCACCAACGATCTGTCGCCCGAAGGGCTGGCGAGGCGGCAGGCGTGGATCGTGGAACAGCGGCGCACGGGCGCCGAGTTGCAGTGGGAAGGCGAGCGGGCCCTTCGGCAGATGCACGCGGAGAGCCACGCGCGATTCCTGAAGCAGGAGAGGACCCTTGGGATGGTCGGGATCCTGGCTCTGCTGCTGGGGATCCTGTTGATGCGCGCGCGGTACGACCGCTCCGCGGTGACGACCTCGGGGGGATGACCGGCACGCCATCGGCCTCTCGGGCGGCGACGGCCGAAGGCATGGGCTCCGTCGTCCACCGAGGCCCCACCCCGGACGCGCGGCCCTGGGCGCCGATCCGACTCGGCGCGCACGGGCAACCCGGGCACACGGCGCGTGGACACCGTGACGTCCTCCGGATGCACGCTTCGATTCGCGCCAAGAAATTGCCACCCCACCCTCCCACGGTCTGCTATGCGTCGCCGAGCGTCACGCGGCCTCACTTCATCGTTCGCGTCGCTCCGAAAGGCCACGTGCGTCCCGCCCATCTCACCGTTTCCTTGCTCGTCGCTCTCACGGCCGGCTGCTCATCGGCGGCCTCGTTGCCTGTGCGCGACCCGTCGTCAGCGGCTGCGCCTTCGACGCCCGAGGGCCAGGCCGCTGCCGTGACGCCTCCGGTGGCTCCAGGGGGCTCCAACGCCCATCGCATGACCCTCACCGACGAGGGTGCACCGCAGCTCGCCTCGCCGACGACGGCGCGCGAGGCGCAGTCCGGAGACGCGGCGACGCGCTGTGCGCGGCTGGCGTCGCTCTGCCTCGAGGACGTGGGGCGGATGATGAGCTTCCTGGGCGCGACGGCCGAGCAGTCGCGCGTCGCCGTCGATGGGCTGCGTCCCGCCTACGGCGCCGGGTTCACCGACCGCTGCGCCACGGCGACACCGGAGATGCTCACGTGCGTGGAGACGGCCGAGAACGTCTTCACCGGGCTCGCCCGCTGCGGCATCAACCGCGGCCGGGCCTTTCCCGACGCGCTGATCAGAGGAGAGACCTTCGGCTTCGAGGTGCGGTGGAGCGCCGAAGAGCGTGAGGTGACCGATGCGGCCGGGGCCGACGCGCTCCGCGCCGCGATGGTCGGCTCCTGGGCCCAGCGGGATCAGGGGACGTGGACGTTCGCGGCCGATGGCGGTGCCACGCACGCGCAGAGACGCCTCGCGGGCGCACCTCAGTTCACCGACACCTACCAGCTCACGGCGTCGAGCCGCGCTCGCATCTTCTCGGATGCGAGCGGCCGCTACTCGGCGGTCGTCGAGGGCGACCTGTTGTACTGGAACAGCACCGCCGGGGGGACCGGATACTCGGCGGCGCAGCCCATCGAAGAGGATGGTTCGGCGGTCGGGCTCCAGTCCGGATTCTGGGCGATCGAGGACGTCCACGGGACGCCGCGGTGCACGGGATTCAGCTGGTGGGGTCAGCCCGTGCAGGCGGCCCGCTGTGCGTGGGAGGGCCAGGGCGACGCGCGTCGGCTCTTGATCATGGCGGGCTTCGGCCACGACCTCCTCAGCGGGGAGCCGGCCGCGCCGGCGCAGGTTCGCTTCCGGGAGATGGGTGGCCATCTCGTGGGGAACAACGACTACCACCACTACCGGCGTGTCGTTCCGGGCGGCGCTGCGCCCACGCCCTGAGGGCGCGCGGTCGGGGGGGCGGATGTTCGCTCCCTGACCGCATTCAGCCCGCGCGCGACGGAGGCCGCAGAGGGGAACGGACAGGAGAGCACCCAAGGCCGCGTCTGCGCCTCGAGGAGCACACGCTCGACGAGGTGCCGGGCGGGCTCGATCAGCGAACGCGGCCGCGGCGGAAGAAGCGGAACAAGGGACCGACGCGCAAGTTCAGCCCGCGCCCGAGCCAGTGCCACCACCACGTCACGAACCAGCCCGCGAGGGCCGCGGTGAACGCGACGGCGAAGAGCCCGATCTTCAGCGAATCGAAGACCGGATCGACCCACCTCTCCGGCACCGTGATGGCCGCGCAGAGGCTCATCGACGCGGCGAAGAGCGCGACGGCGATACGGGTCGCGCCGTCGTGCACGCGGTCGGGCAGCAGATCGAGGCGCGGGGTGATCGGACGCACCTGCACGTTCCCCGTCTCGAGGTCGTGCAGGATCTGATCGAGGTGCGTGGGCACGGTCCTCAGCAACGACACCGCCCCCGTCGCGCCGCCCAGCGCCTGCTGCACCATCCGGTCCGGCGCCCAGCGCTCCGCGAACACCCGCTCGACATAGGGCCGCACGATGGGCAGCACGTCGACGTCGGGGTCGAGGCTGCGTACCAGCCCCTCGAGGGTCGCCAGCGCCTTCACGAGGAGCGAGTACTCGGTCGCGAGACGCACCTTGTAGCGGCCCGCCGCACGCGAGAACTCCTCGACGAAGCCGCGGGTGTCGATCTCCCGGACCGAGCCCACCACGACGTACTTTGCGCGCAGCCGCGAGATGTCGGCCTTGAGCGCCCCGAGGTCCACGCGCTGCATCGGGGTGCCCATCTTCAGGAGCACGCGGGCCACCGTGCTCGCGTCGTCGAGCAGCGTCCCGAGCACGAGCGTCACGAGGTCGTCGCGTTGCTCCGGGGAGAGGGTGCCGACGAGGCCGAGATCGAGCAGGCAGATCGTGTCGTCGTCGCCGATGAGGAGGTTCCCGGCGTGCGGGTCGGCGTGAAAGAAGCCGTCGACCACGATGCCCTTGCAGAACGCGTGCAGCAGCTCCTCGATCGCCTTGCGCGCCCGCGCGCTGCCGGGCGTCAGCGCGCGCACCGGGACCCCGGAGAAGAACTCCATGACGAGCACCGTCCGGCAGCTCAGCGCGGGCACGGGCACGGGCACCGTGATGCGTCGGGTCGGTTCCAGCAGCGCCCGCGCGCGCACCAGGTTCGAGAGCTCCGCAGTGAAGTCGAGCTCGCGGAGGAGCCCCTGCTCGAACTCGGCGACGATGGCACTCGGTGCCACGATCCGGAGCTCCTCGATGCTCGCCTCGAGCGCGCGGGACGCGAGGTAGAGCAGGTCCAGGTCGCCGCGCATCGTCGGGCCGATGCCGGGACGCTGGACCTTGACGACGACCTGCCGTCCGTCGTGGGTGCGGGCGCGGTGCGTCTGGCCGATCGACGCGGTGCCGAGCGGGGTGTCGTCGAACCACGCGAAGAGGGTGTCGGGGGACTGCCCGAGCCCGCGGGCGATGACGTCCCGCACGTCCTCCGGGGGCAGGGGCGGCGCGCCATCCTGCAGACCCACGAGGGCCGCGATGGTGTCGGGGCCGAGCAGGTCGGAGCGCATCGAGAGGACCTGGCCGAGCTTGATGAACGTCGGGCCGAGCGCGACGAGGAGCCGCGCGAAGCGCTCGCCGGGCGTGCCTTGAGGGCGCTCGTCGACCCCGAACGCGTGGGCGCCGAGCACCTGCGCGGCGAGCGGGATCCGGGCGAGCCACTCCCCGAAGCCGTGCTGCGCCACGATCGTCAGGACCTGGCGGAGGCGCCCGATGTCGCGGACGGCCACCCCGAGGAGCGATCCATCGTTCGTCGGCTCGGCCATCGCGCGACGGTAGCCCACCCCGACCCTCCCCGACATCCCCCACGTTTTGTTGGACGAAGACCCTCCCCCCGCCTAGCGTCCCGCCATGCGCGCTCTCGTGTCCGCGGCCGTCACCCTGGTGCTCTCCGGCTGCACGCTGCTCGACAACATCGGTCCGCAGAACCGGCTCTCGGACCAGGTGCACATCCTGAACGACGAGGTGCGCTGGGGGCGCATCGACCTCGCGGCCCAGCGCGTCGCGCCCGCCCATCGGAGGTCCTTCGTCGCGCAGCACCAGGCGTGGGGGCGCGCGGTCCGCATCGCCGACGCGGACGTGAGCAACCTCGAGATGAACCTCCCCGATGGGCGGAGCGCGTCGGTCGTGACGTACTCGTGGGTCGACGAGGCCACGATGGAGCTGTTCACGACGTCGGTGCGCCAGCTCTGGGTCGGCGAGGGCGAGGGGTTCCTGCTGGTGTCCGAGGAGGTCATCGGCGGCGAGCCCGCGCTGCTCCCTGGCGCGCCGAGCGCCCCCGATCCCGAGGCCGCCCCCGAGGACGCCGACGCGCTGCCGACCGCCGGCGGGGAAGCGGGCGCGCCACCGTCCGCGGAGACCACGACGACGACCGCCGCGCCCCCGACGCCGCGACGGCGGGACGCCCAGGGCGTCGTGCTCCCCTGAGCGCCGGGCGACCGACGGCGATCACGAAGGCGGCGAGCGCTCGTGGTCCTCGCGCGTCAGCTCGAGGATGCCGATCTTGCCGATCGCCACGAGGCTGACCGCCACCGACGCGGCCCAGATGAAGTCCCGCGATCCCGTGAAGGTCGCGATGCCGAGCAGCGAGACGACGCTGGCCTCGATGAGGACGAACCCGAGCCCGTCGAGCACCCCGCCGCGGGTGCCCACGCCCATCACCGCGATGATGCACACGAAGGGCACCCACAGGTCGGGGTCGGACCAGCCGACGGCGCTCGCCAGGCAGATGGCGGCGATCATGACGAGCATGACGACGCGGACGATGCCGGTGCGGGTGAATCCAGCCATGGCGGACGGCCGAGGCTACCACGACGCCGGCGAGGCCTAGCAGACGTGCGGCGGCGCGGCCCCGGAGGCCTGCGTGTTCTCAGACGCCGGCGCGCGAAGGGTCGATCCCGATCGCGGCGCGCACCCGCGACATCGTGCGCTGCGCGATGACCCGGGCCTTGTCGGCGCCCTCGGCGAGGGTGCGATCCAGGCCCGCCTCGTCGGCCCGCAGCGCGCGGTAACGCTCGCGGAGCGGAGAGAGCTCCGCCGACAGCGCCTCGTAGAGGTCTTGCTTGGCGTGGCCCCAACCGTACCCGCCCGCGCGGAGCTTGGAGGCGAGCGCCTCGACGTCCGAGGGCGACGCGACGAGGCGGTAGAGCTGGAACACCGTGCTCGGGTCGGGATCCTTCACGGCCTCGAGCGGCTCGCTCCCGGTCACGAACTTCATGACGACCTTGCGGAGTTCCTTGTCGTCGGCGAAGAGCGGGACGCCGTTGCCGCGGCTCTTGCTCATCTTCTGGCCGTCGATCCCCGGCACCAGCGGGGCCTCGGTGATGCGGGCCTCGGGGACGACGACCGTGCCCTCGCCGTAG
>CAIKNO010000524.1 GCA_903828805.1 uncultured Sandaracinus sp.
CGCACGCGCAGGGCTACACGCAGTACGAACGACCGGCGACCGAAGCGGAGAAGAGCGGCGCCATCCGTGTCGGCGCGGCGCCCGTCGTCATCATCGCCATCGCCGTCGCGGGCGCCGTGATCGCCGTCTCGCTGACCGGCATCGCGTGGGCCATCGTCCACTTCAAGGAGGCGCAGACGCTCTCCGACGAGATCGCGCTCCTCGAACGGGATCCCGCCCTCGCGGACGCCATCGCCAAGATCAACGAGTCTGCGCCGTCGTCGGGCACGCCCGAACTCCCCGCGCCTGATTCGGGGGGTGGGTTCGGCTGGTTCCTCGCCGCAGCGGGCATCGCCGCCGCCGCCATCTTCATCGTTCCCAAGCTGGGAAAGGGGTAGGCCATGTCCGAGAAATTCCGCCTGAACATCGTTGGCGCCGACGAGGACGTGCCCCGCCTGCTGCTCGCCTACGGGCGCGGCTGCGGGGGCGAGGTCGCGCTCGTCGTGCGTCCGCGCGACAACATCGCGCTGCTCGTCCACCAGGTGAAGAAGCAGCCCGCGAAGGTGTGGCGCACCGACCTCGGCTTGGCGCCCTCCCACGCGCCCGAACTCGACGCCGCTCCGGCGGACGCCGTGTCCGAGATCCGCAGGATGAAGGCCAATCCGCCGCCCGCTGGTCCCGCCACCCTGAAGGGTAAGTGGGCCGGGATGCTGTTCTGCGACGAGGGCACGCCCCGGCTCGTCCTGGAGCGCCGCGTCGCGAGCTACGGTGTGTTGAGGCTCGCGTCGAAGCCCGACGGTCGCTGGACCGCGACGTTCGAGCGGCTGGGCAAGTGGTTCAGCAAGGCGAAGCAGGACAGCGCGGAGCGCAGCGGGCTCGCCGAGGCGATCACCGCCGGGATGGGCATCGTCGTCGGCCTGGTGTCCGAGGCGTGCTCGTTCCGGGACACGCACCGTCGCAACGCGGTCGATCCCGAATTCGCCGCGCAGTACCCGCCCCGTCCGTCGCCCGAGGTCCGCGACCCGACCGAGCGGTACAAGGGTAAGTCGAGCTTCCGTGCCGTCGAACAGGCGGACGGCTGGGTCGTCGTCAACGACGTCGGCGCGGTCGTCGCCAAGTTCGGCGCGCGCGAGAAGGGCAAGGCCGAGAAGCACGCCAGCGCGCTCACGCGCGGGACGGCTCCGGCCGCCACGGTGTCGTCCGACATCGCGAGCGGCTTCGGGCTCACCGGGATGCCGGGCGTGATGGTCGTGCCGATGCTCGGAGACGTGCCGCTCGCCCCGTCGCCGCAGGGCCGCAGCGAGGTCAAGCGGGACGCCATCGCAACGGAGAAGGAGGCGGACGCCCTCGCGGATTCCGCGAGCGGTTCGTGGGTCAACGCGGCTGAGGTGCCCGAGCTGCTCACCCGCGCTGCAAAGCTGCTCCGGCACGCCGAGGCGCTGGTGAAGTCCCCGATGTGCTCCGGCAAGGAGCAGCGGATGGCCTGGGAGGACCTCCGCCGAGGCGCCGACGCCTACAATCAGGTTCGCGATGCGCTGGAGCGCGGCGAGAAGCCCGACATCTTGACCACGCTGCGCCGCATCGCCGAGCGCGTGTCGCTCGCGGCAGCGCGGGCGGCGAAGTCCTGCGCGGCCGGGCAGCAGAAGATCGCCGACGCGCCGCGGTCGCCGGACGAGATCGCTACCGAGATCGGCCAGCGCGAAGCGGGCTGGGTCTGGGGCGACCGCGTCACCTGGCAGGGGCAGACGTGGATCGTCCAGGACGTTCGCGGGGACGGCTCCGTGACGGTGCTTCGTGAGGGCACCGACCTCGCGGACACCGCACCCGCCTCCCAGCTTCGGGCGGCACCTGTTGTGACGCGACCGACCGTACCGATGCAGCCGGTGTGGCCGCCGGCGGCAGCGCCGATGAACGTACCCACGGCGCCGAAGGCGACGCGCACGCGCAAGCCAAAGGCCGCCGAAGTGGACCCGGCGAAGGACCAACTCCTCGTCAACGCCTTCGCCGACGCCATCAAGCAGGCAGCCGCGCAGATGGGAGGTGGCGCGTGAGCCGCGCGTTCCTTTGGCTCGGCCCGGCGCTCCTGCTCGCGTCCTGCGTGGCGCAGGCGTTCGCCGCAGACCCCGATCCGGGGGCCGTGGCGCCACCGCCAAGCGCGATCTCGCTGCCGATGCAGGGTGGGGACTACCTGCTCTCGATGGGCCCTTACGGGGCGCTCGTGTGGGGCGCGTACCTGCTCGGGAAGGGCGTGAAGGTCACGGTGCAGATCGAGCTGTCCGACCGCGACCGGGAGATCATCGAGAAGCTGGGGAGGGCGTCGCCATGAACGTCGAACTCCGTACCGAGACCCTCGCGCCTGCTCGCTTTGTCACGCCGCACGACGACGTCTCCGAGCCGCCGACGCGCGTGGTGGAGTACGTCCGCCCGCCTCACCCCGTGCGGGTCGAGTCCGAGCCGCTCGCGTCGCGAACGGCGCGTCCGTGGCCGATTCAGCCGCATTCGCGCCTCCCGAACTGGCTGGCCCGGTTCCTTGCCCTTTGGGGGCTCCTCACGCTGGCCTCGCTCACTGGCCCCTGCCGACCGCTTTCCCCGTCGCCGGCGTTCGCCGCAAAGGCATCCCCATGACCGCCGCCGCCCAGCTCCTCGACGCCGTCGTCCCCATCGTCCGCACCCGCCTGCCGCGCGGCGTGGACATCGACTACCTCGACGACTTTGTCGCTCGCAACCGCTCCATGTTGGAGCTCGTGATCGAGCAGAACCTCGCTCCGATGCTCCGCAAGATGGAGGCGGCAAACTTCCCCATCGTCGAGGACATCCCCGAATTCTGGACCGCCTCGAAGCGCACGGCGGCGAACGTCGCCGCGATGGCGACGGCCGCGAACCTGTACGCGCAGAAGCGCGCACCGAACGCGGACGAACGCGCGGCCCTCGCCGGGTACTCCGGGTGGGGCGGGCTCTCCATCCAGGGCGCCGCCGGCAAGTTCCCGCCGGGCTTCCCCCCGCCGGAAGAGCGCGGGCTCATTCACGAATTCTACACCCCATCGAAGGTCGCGAAGGAAGTCGCGCGCCTCGTCGCGCCGCTGGTCCCGAGCCTCCCGCACGACGGGCCGACCGTCCACGCGCTCGAGCCCTCGGCCGGCATCGGCCGCTTCCTCCGCGCCTTCGAGCCCGTGCCGGGCATCACCTGGCACGCCGTCGAGTGGTC
>CAIKNO010000525.1 GCA_903828805.1 uncultured Sandaracinus sp.
CACTTGATGACTGTCTCTCTCCGCCCTGTTCGAAATCAGCCGACCACGACCCATACGCGGTCAAGAGAGGCGACAACTTTCCTGACACAGCGGGGCACCGAGGAGGCTGCTTGAATCAGCGGCGGTTCGCTGGTAATCCGCCGCCCCATGCCGCGCCGAGACGACCTCCGGAAGATCTTGCTCCTCGGCTCAGGCCCGATCGTGATCGGTCAGGCTTGCGAGTTCGATTACTCAGGGACTCAGGGCGCGAAGGCCCTTCGGGAGGAGGGGTACGAGATCGTTCTCGTGAACTCGAATCCGGCGACGATCATGACGGATCCGGAGTTCGCGGATCGCACATACATCGAACCGCTCACGCCCGAGGTGGTCGAGGCGATCATCGCGCGCGAGAAGCCCGACGCCTTGCTGCCGACGCTCGGCGGGCAGACCGCGCTGAACCTGGCGCTCGCGCTGCATCGTTCGGGCGCACTCGAGCGGCACGGAGTGGAGCTCCTCGGCGCCAACGTCGACGCGATTCGCAAGGCCGAAGATCGCGAACTCTTCAAGGCCGCCATGGAGAAGTTGGGCCTGGGCGTGTGCAAGGCGCGCGTCGCGCGAACGCTCGAGGAGGCCGATGCCGCGGTCACCGAGATCGGCTTCCCCGCCATTCTCAGGCCGAGCTTCACGATGGGCGGCTCGGGCGGCGGTATCGCCTACAACCGCGAGGAGTTCGACCACGCCATCCGGTGGGCATTCCAGCAGAGCCCGACGCACGAGTGCCTCATCGAGGAGAGCGTCCTCGGCTGGAAGGAGTACGAACTCGAGGTCATCCGCGACTCGGCCGACAACTTCTCGGTGATCTGCACGATCGAGAACTTCGATCCGATGGGGGTTCACACCGGCGACTCGATCACCGTGGCGCCGGCGATGACGTTGACCGACAAGGAGTACCAGCGTCTCCGCGAGGCCGCCCGCGCGGTCATCACGGAGATCGGAGTCGAGACCGGGGGCTCGAACATCCAGTTCGCCGTGAATCCGGACGATGGTCGCGTGATCGTGATCGAGATGAATCCGCGGGTGTCTCGGTCGAGCGCGCTCGCGAGCAAGGCGACCGGGTACCCGATCGCACGCATCGCAGCGAAGCTCGCGGTGGGGTACCGCCTCGACGAACTCACGAACACCATCACCAACACCAGCGCGGCGTTCGAACCCACCATCGACTACGTCGTCGTGAAGTGGCCACGCTTTGCGTTCGAGAAGTTCCGAGGCGCCGACCCGCGGTTGACGACCCAGATGAAGTCGGTCGGCGAGTCGATGGCGATCGGTCGTACCTTCAAGGAAGCGTTCCAGAAAGCGGCCCGGTCACTCGAGATCGGGCGTGACGGCCTCGTTCCTCTCACGGGTCGCGTCGACTACCGGAATCTCCTCGAGGAAGTCCGGCAGATGCGCCAGGCGACGCCCGGCGTCGGATACGTTTCGCAGCCCATCCGCGAGCAAGTCCTGCCGCCCGCGACGAACGAGGAACTGCGCGAGGCCCTTCTCGAGATCATCGAGACCCCGCTCGCCGAACGGGCCTGGTATCTCGCGGACGCGATGCGACTTGGAGCGAGCCTCGAGGAGGTCCATCGCGCGACGCGCATCGACCCCTGGTTCCTTCGTCAGATCGAGGAGCTGCTGGCCGAGGAGCAGGCGCTCGAGGCCGCACAGGGGCAGCCCATCTCGCGGGAGGCCCTCACCCGTGCCAAGGCGATGGGATTCAGCGACGCCCGGATCGCATCCCTGCGAGGCGAGGAACGCACGGCGGTGGCCGCGCGCCGGAAGCACCTCGGCGTCCGACCGATCTACGCGCGTGTCGACACCTGCGCGGCCGAGTTCGTGGCGCGGACGCCGTACCTCTATTCGACGTGGGGCCGGCAGACGGAGAGCGCGGCGACCGATCGAAAGAAGGTGATGATTCTCGGCGGCGGTCCGAACCGCATCGGCCAGGGGATCGAGTTCGACTACTGTTGCGTGCATGCCTCGTTCGCGCTGCGCGAACTCGGGTTCGAGACCGTGATGGTCAACTGCAACCCGGAGACGGTGTCCACCGACTTCGACACGTCGGACCGGCTCTACTTCGAGCCGCTGACCCTCGAGGACGTGCTCGAGATCGTCGAGGAAGAGAAGCCTTGGGGCGTCATCGTCCAGTACGGTGGGCAGACCCCTCTGAAGCTCGCGATGGCACTCGCCCGCGCGGGCGTGCCGATCCTCGGCACCAGCGCCGACGCCATCGATCGGGCCGAGGACCGCGAGCGCTTCGACGCGCTGCTGACCAAGCTCGGGATTCGCAGGCCGGCAGGCGGCATCGCTCGCGGCATCAACGAGGCGTTCGACATCGCCGAGCGCATCGGCTTCCCCGTGGTCGTCCGCCCGAGCTACGTGCTCGGCGGTCGTGCGATGGAAGTGGTGCACTCCCGAGGTGATCTCGCGCGGTACTTCACGGTCGCGCTTCAGGCGGTCGAGGACGCCGAGAAGCAGACCATCCTCGTCGACGAGTTCCTCAAGGATGCGATCGAGGTGGACGTCGATTGCGTGAGCGACGGCAAGACCGTCGTCATCGGCGGTCTGCTGCAGCACATCGAGGAGGCCGGAGTCCACAGCGGCGATTCGTCGATGGTTCTCCCCGCCCATGCCTTGCCGCCCGAGGTGCTCGCGGCGATCCGATCGAGCACGCGGGCCTTGGCGTTGGAGCTCGGCGTCGTCGGCTTGATGAACGTCCAGTTTGCCGTACGCGGCAGCTCGGTGTCCGTTCTCGAGGTCAACCCGCGGGCCTCGCGGACCGTGCCCTTCGTGAGCAAGGCGATCGGAGTACCCCTCGCGAAGATCGCGGCGAAGGTGATGGCGGGAAAGAGCCTCATCGAACTCGGGTTCACCAAGGAGATCGTCCCGCCGCACATCGCGGTGAAGGAGTCGGTGTTCCCGTTCGCGAAGTTCAGCGGCGTCGACACGATCCTGGGCCCTGAGATGCGTTCGACCGGGGAGGTCATGGGCATCGCGGAGAGCTTCGCCGCGGCGTTCATGAAGGCGCAGATGGCCGCCAATTCGAAGGTGCCCGAGTCTGGCCGGGTGTTCGTGAGCGTGCGGGATGACGACAAGGCGGCCGCTTGCGACATCGCGCGGCGCTTGGTGGACCTCGGTTTCCAGATCCTCGCCACGAGCGGCACCCGGCAGGTCCTCGATCGGGCTGGTGTGCCCAACGAGCTGGCTCACAAGGTTCGCGAGGGACGCCCCCACATCGTCGATCGCCTTCGAAACGGCGAGGTGGCGATGGTCGTCAACACGACGCAGGGCGCCCAGGCCATTCGCGACAGCTACACGTTGCGACGACAGACCCTCGTCAGCGGCATCCCGTACTTCACCACCATCGCGGCGGCCGCGGCCGCCACGGCAGCACTCGAAGCGCATCGCGAGGCCCCGCTGTCGGTCAAGTCCATCCAGGAATATCACGACGACATGCGGCGCATCCCGCTGCGCCACGGGTGAGGTGCGCTTCGGGGACGTGCGCGAGAGGCGGGATGGAGCGTGCGGCCAACGCGGAGATGTCTCGCGCTCGTCGCCGCGGCATGGCTCGCCTCGACAGCGGTCTTCGTCGCTGCCGAGGTCGACGCGCAGAGGCCCCCGGTCGAGGAGCGTGATGTCCGCGTCGACTCCCCGTGGGGAGTGCAACGAGTGCACGTGTTGCTCCCCAATGGGCCCCGCGGCGCCGCGACCTCTCAGGTCCGACGGTGGCCGATGGTCGTGGCGCTTCATGGCATGGGGGAAGCGAGGCGGGGCATGGAGCGCGGCCCCCTCGGATGGTCGCTCGACTATCGAATCGGTGATGCCTTCGCCGCGCTCGCGCGGGGTCGTCTCGGCGCCGAGGACTATCGAGGATTCGTGCGCGCGTCGGACCTTCGCGGGCGAAATCGGGCCCTTCGGGCACGTCCCTTCGAGGGGCTGATCGTCGCATGCCCTTACACCCCGCCGATGATGGACGACCGGCCAGGCTCGGACGCGATCGTGGCCTGGGGCACCTGGGTGGCGGGGCCGATGCTGGCGGCGTTGAGGCGAGCGATCCCCGAGGCGGCAGCAGAACGGGCCTCCACCGGCATCGATGGGGTGTCCCTCGGAGGCATGCTCGCCCTGGAGGTCGGGCTGAGGCATCCCGAAGCCTTCGCCACCGTCGGAGCGATCCAGCCTGCCGTTCGGGGTCGCGACGGCGAGATTGGGCGACTCGGATCCCCTGACGCGAACCAGCGAATTCGGCTCCTGACGAGCGAACGCGACCCGTTCCTGATCGCGACCCGCGCGCTGTCGGAGCGATGGCGGGGGAGGAACCTCGACCACGAACTCGTCGTCTTGCCGGGGCCCCACGACTACACTTTCAATCGGGGGCCTGGGGGCCTCGAACTTCTCTACTTTCACGACCGGAACTTGTGGGCGCACCCTTCAGGGCGCCCATGACCGGGACCTGACACGAACGTTGCCAAGCCGTCCCCGCCGTCTTAAGAGGTCGGGCTGCTCCGGAGCCAGTACCGATGGAAAAAGTCCCGATGACGCCGGAGGGCCATGCGGCCCTCGCGACCGAGCTCTCCCACCTCAAGAGTGTCGAACGCCCTCGGATCTCCAAGGAGATCGGCGTCGCTCGGGAGCACGGAGACCTCCGAGAAAACGCCGAGTACCACGCCGCCAAGGAAAAGCAGGGCATGGTCGAGGCCCGGATCACGGAGATCGAGGACCGACTCGCGCGGGCGGACGTGATCGACCCAACCGGATTCTCCGGGGACAAGGTGAAGTTCGGCGCCCGGGTCACCCTCGAGGATGTAGAGACCGGAAAGACGCTCGAATACCGCATCGTTGGGCCCGACGAGTCGGAGCTCGACAAGGGAACGATCTCGGTGACCTCGCCGGTCGCGAGGGCGCTGATCGGCCGGGAGGCGGGGGACGAGGTCGTCGTTCACGCGCCCGGCGGCAAGAAGACCTACGAGATCGTCAAGGTTCGCTGGTCGTGACGTCGTCCGACCTGACGTTCGAGCAGCTGCTCGAGGCGCCCCCGGCTGCCGTGTGGTTGGCCTTGCTCGACCACGAGGGCATGTCGCGTTGGTTGCCGGTGAAGGTCACCGAGGTCGTACGCCGTGTCGGCGGCGGTCGGGGAACGGTGCGCCGGATTCGCGTCGGGCCCCTCGCGTTCGATGAGGAGGTGGTCTACGCGGACGCGCCCGTGGGCGATCGTCCGGGGAGACTCGTGTACCGGATCATCCGTGGGGTTCCGGTCTCGTTTCATCGCGGCGAGGTGCTCGTCGCTCCGGCAGCGGGTGGGCGCACGACGCTGACGTGGAACATCCGGTTGGGCTCACCCGTCCCGTTCCTCGCGTGGTCGATCGCGAGAGGGCTCCGCCCTTCCATGGAACGCGGCCTCTGGACCTTGGCGACGATCGTCGACGGAGTCTGAGTTCGCTGCGAGCATCGCGCCGCGCACGAAGGCTTCGCACAAGGCGACGGCGACTTCGGCTGGCACCCCGAGAAACGCCTCGTCGAACGTGATGGGGCCGCCGTCGCGGCGCTTGAACACGACCGCGCGATGGACAGCCCAACCCTCGATGGCCGAGACGTGCCCGCGCACGTCGATGGTGGCTCGCTGGAGGTCCGACCACCGCGTTCGCAGCACGCCGCGGCCTGTTCGCATCAGCAACTCGGCCGGGGTCAGGACCATCGCCAACCCCAACCGTGGGGCGATCGACCGGCGGGTCATCAGGACCCAGACCAGTGGAATCGTGATGAGCGCGAGGACCACGGCGCCCGCGAACGCCGGGCCGAGCGCCGCGCGCGCAGCCGGTGCCGCCCGCGCGTAGCTTTCGAGCACGGCGATGGCCAGGAGCATGGTCGCCCAGGGGCCGCGCACCAGCCAGGCCCAGCCATGCCTGATCACCCGCGTGCCCTCGGACCGCACGCCGTGTGCGGCATCGTCGTAGACCTTGCTCGCGAGCGGGGCGGGGGCCGGGAACGCGGGCGTGGACGGGGCGTCTTGTCCGCCGCGCCATCGCATCAGCCGCTCCGCGAGGACCCCCGGCGTCGCGTCGAACACGGGCGGCAGTGACAGGTGGGTTCGGAGTGGGCTCGAGGTGATCACGTAGACGGGGGAGTGGCGGCGCCCTGCGGCTCTCGCCTGCCACGTGCCACGCTCCACCACGTCGAGGATCTCGCGACGCTCGACGCTGACCTCGCCTTCCGGCAGGCGGGCCCACAGACCATCCGGCGCAAGCACCAGCACGCAACGGCGCGCGTGCCACCACGCGTGAAGGCGCTCCCACAACGCCCGACCGAGGAAGAGGGCACGCAGCGTCATCGCGAGCGCCACGAGGCGCATGAGCAGCCCGAGCGGTTCGAGCGGCGTCATGGCCACGAGTTCTCGGAATGCGGCGCCCGCCCACGCGAGCACAGCCACGGCGGGCGCGAGCAAAGCCCGTATTCCTTCGCCGTCGAGGACCACGGGGCGCTCCCCGCGGATCACCTCCCAGCCACGCGGGGCCTCGTGCCGGTGGTCGGTCAGGGACCTGGCCTGCGCAGTCCAGTCTCGTGTCATCGCGGCTCCTCGCCGTCCAGAAGTGGTGCGGTCTCGCACAGCGACCGAGCGTGGATGCACCGCAGGTCGGCATCCCGGTCGTCGGCCTCGAGGGCGTCGGCGCACAAGGCGTCGGCCGATGTACAGAGGGCGTTCCTCGATGCGATCCGGTCGGGACCGGCGGCTGCGGTGCTCGATGCCCGCTCGATGCGGGCCTCTTCGACCTGAATTCGCGCGAAGGATTCCGACAGCGGTGGGCGCTCACGCCGGGGACCACAGCCGAGGGACAGGACGACGACCCCGGCGAACAGCAGGATAGCGAGGTCGAGGGGAGGGCGTCCGGCGCACATCGGGGTCACTCGGTTGTTTTACATCCGGACGACAGTCGGGTAGTGGTATTCCACAAGGCCGAACGATCGATGCCGACGGTTCAGCACGCACGCCGGGAGATTCACTGCAAGGTCGTCTACTACGGGCCCGGCCTGGGAGGGAAGACGACGAACCTGGAATTCATCCACGCGAAGAGCCGTGCCGATCGACGCGGCAAGCTCCTGTCGCTGGCGGGCGAGAGCGAGCGCACCCTCTTCTTCGACCTGCTTCCCCTCGAGATCGGCGAATTCAAGGGGTATCACGTTCGCCTGTTTCTCTGCACGGTTCCTGGCCAGATCGCCCACGATCGCACCCGGCAGATGGTGCTGCGAAACGTCGATGGAATCGTGTTCGTCGTGGATTCGCAGCGCGCGCGAATCGAGGAGAACACGGAGAGCATCGCGAACCTCGCGCAGAACCTTCGCCTGCAAGGCGACGACCCCGACGCGATGCCGCTCGTCGTTCAATACAACAAGCGGGATCTGCCGGACGTGGCCACCCCGGACGAACTCCGGGCCGCCCTTCGGGTGCCAGCCTGGGTCCCGCAGGTGGAGGCGACGGCCACGCTGGGAACGGGGGTGTTCGAAACCCTCAAGGCGGCGACCCGCCAATGCTTGAGCCTGGTCGGCGATCCGCGGAGAGCCCCGGAGGGACGCTCGCCGTCGATCATGCCCGGACAGCGCGCCTCGATCTATCCGTCCGCTGGGGAGCCGGCGCCGGCACTTCCTCGGCCGCCGCGACTGCCCTTGACCGGAGAAGATTGAGCGTCACCGGGGCATCGGTCCGCGACGCGGCGCTGCCGCTCGTGAGGCGGGTCGGCCCCGTGTGGGGCGAGCATTGGGACTTGGCGAACGCGGATGATGACGCGGTCGTATGGCGGGAACCCGACGACCTTCGTCATCGACACGCGCGTGGTCTCGAAGCGTGGACCGCGGCGGTGTCGCAACGGCTCGACGGACCGGCCACGCCAGTCGAACCCGGCGGCGTCCTACACCTTGCTCCCGGCGTGCGAATGTGGCCCGTCCCGACGCCGACCCTCCCTCCGGCGACGCACACGAACGTCTTCTTGGTGGGGCACGCCCGCGCATTCCTCGTTGAACCAGCCGCCATGGGCGATGACGTCCAGGGGATCGTCGCCTGGGTCGATGGGCTACGCGCTGGCGGCTTGCGGCTCGAGGGCCTCCTGCTGACGCACCACCACGCCGACCACATCGGCGGGGCTGCGCAGCTCCGCGAGATCCTGGGTGCTCCACTGTGCGCGCATCCCGCGACGGCCGAAAGGCTCGCGCCGGGGCTACGGGTGGACGTGATGGTGCACGACGACGATGTCCTTCCGCTCGACCACGAGGGTCGGCTGAGGCTTCGGGCCGTGCACACCCCGGGACATGCGCCGGGGCATCTCTGCTTTCTGGAGGAGTCGTCGGGGGTGTTGCTCGCCGGCGACATGGTGGCGGGAACAGGGACCATCTTGGTCGAGCCCATCGACGGCGACATGGCCGCGTACCTCCATTCGCTTCGACGTCTCGCGCTTCTCGACGTGACGGCCATCGCGCCGGCGCACGGCGGCGTTCTTCGTCCCGCGCGCGAGACGTTCGAGCGTTACGTCGCCCACCGCATGGCCCGGGAGGCACGGGTCGTCGCGGCGCTGTGCGGGATGGCGGGCGACGCGAGCGTCTCCGACCTCGTGCCCGTCGCGTACGCGGATTCCCCCAGTTCGGTGTGGCCCCTCGCGGCCCTCTCCGTGGAAGCCCATCTCGTCAAGTTGCGGAGCGACGGGCGGGTGCACCACGACCGCGGTCGCTGGCGTGTGGCATCCACGTGAGGGGCGTCACCAAGGCTCGCGCGGGACGCGGAGCCTGAAGGAACGACCCGCGCGGGCGAGGCGCAGCACCGCGCTCACCCCGTCCGCGCCCCGGAGCCATCGCGCCGCCGCCTGGGCATCCGTCGGCTCAGTCCCGTCGACCTCGAGCAATACGTCGCCCGAGCGAAGGCCGGCCGCTGCGGCCAACGGTCCAACGACGTCCGAGACGACGACGGCGCCGTGGTCATCGGCCATGTCGATGGCCACGCCCCGCCGCAGCGCCCGCTCGCTGGCCTCCGCGTCGGGGTCGAATCGACCAGGAAGATGAAACACGACGGGGGCCGGGTTCCGTTCGGCCGATACGCGAACGACGCGGACGGCCTCCCCGACCGATGGGTGCCGGGCGATGCACTCGATGTGGCCCCTCGCCAGCCCCCCGAGCACGAAGTGACCACGCCGGTCGGAGCGGGCCGGGGATGACTCCCGCGACGAGACCGAGACCTCCGCGCCCTGCACGGTTCGGCCGAGGGAATCGACGACGTCGCCTTCCAACGATGCGGCGGCTTCGAGCTCGAGCGGCGGAAGGTCGAACGCTTGGCGACGGACAGCCCCCGGAGGGATCTCGACGGTGCTTGCCAGAGCGACGCGGCCCTCGGCGCTCGCGACCAGGCGATACGAACCCGCAGCGACCCTCGGGATCACGAACGCTCCACCCGCATCTGCACGCGCACGTCGGATCACGGGCGGCACACGTTCCGACTCGAGGACGACCTCCCCGCCCTCGACACCCGCCCCCGACAGAGGATCGAGAAGGCGACCGGTCAACTCCACCGCGTCGTCGAGGGTCAGCCGTATCGGCGCGGACGGCGCCTCCTCGACGTCGATCGGGGCGCTTCGGGCGTGGTTTGCGTGGTCGACGTTCAGTTGCCAGGGCGGGCGCGGGGCATCTTCGAACTCGAATTCGCCTGCGTCATCGGAGAACGCGACCCTCGGCGGAAGAACGCCCGGCGCCATCGACTCCAGCCGGACCTGCGCGCCTGAGATGGCTCGGCCGCGCGGATCGACCGTGAGGCCTCGAAGGGTGGGACCGATAGGGGGGAGCTCGAGGGTGATCTGCTCGGTGCTTCCCGGCTCGACCTCGACGCGCACCTGCATCCCCGCCTGACCGCGGGCGAAGGGGCGGATCGTGACAGCCCCGGCGACGTCGTCGAGCACGAAGGCGCCGTCGGCGTCCGTCAGGGTGAGCCGAGCCCACGGGTCGAGATCGGAGAGGTGTTCGACGGAGGCCCCGGCGACAGGGTTGCCGGCCGCGTCCATCACGCGGCCCTCGATGCGTCCCGCGGCCGCCAGCCGGATGTCGAGCCCTTGGATTCCATGGCCGGCTGTGATCCACAGACGATCGGTGGTGGTCGCGGAATACCCGGCCGCGCGGACGATCAGCTGCACGCGCCCCGGCGGGATGCCTCGGAGCACAAAGGTGCCGTCGG
>CAIKNO010000526.1 GCA_903828805.1 uncultured Sandaracinus sp.
CGAGACGCTGATCGGGCGAGAGCTCGAGCGTGATGGTCCCGCCTGCGCGCAGCACGGCGCAGCGGCCATCGGGCGGGCCGAGCGCGGCGGTCGCGTCGTCGGTGCGGTTCTCGTACTGGAGGTTGCGAAGCCAGCGATGCGGCGCTTCGGCGGGGCCCGCATCGACGGGCGGCGCGCCGGCGTCGAGGGCCGTCGCGGCCGAGGCCGGCGAGGGTGGCGCGGGGTGCGTACCCGGCAGCATCAACCACACGGACGCTCCGCCGAGGCCGACCACCGTCCCGACGAGCAGCGCGCCCGCCGTGGGAGAGAGGCCGCGCCGAGGTCGCATGCTCGGCTGCGCGGTGTGCGCGTCGGAGGGCGCCGGGACGCCGCGCGGTGGGGGCGTCGCGTCTCCCATCGCGCGGCGCGGGTCTTCCGACGCCGGGCCGAGGGCCTCGACGAAGGCGCGCATGCTCGGCGGACGATCCTGGGGCTCCTTGGCGAGCGCCGACACGATGGCCGCGCGCAGCGCCGCGGGCAGCCCGCCTGCGCCGGGAAAGTCGTCGAACGAGCGCGGTGCGGACTCGACGTGCGCGGTGGCCCATTGCAGCGGCGTCGAGGCCGCGAACGCCCGCGCCCCGGTGACCATCTCGAACGCGATGAGCCCGAGGGCGTACACGTCCGAGCGGGCGTCCACCGGCAGGCCCTGGATCTGCTCGGGGCTCATGTACGCCGGGGTCCCGACGATCAGTCCTTCGGCCGTGAGTTCGGCCGAGGCGCCCGCGTCCCGCGCGATGCCGAAGTCCAGCACCTTCGCGCGCTCGCCCTCTCCGGTGTCGCGCGCGAGCAGGATGTTCTCGGGCTTGAGGTCGCGGTGCACGATGCCGCGCTGATGGGCCTCGGCGATGGCCTGGCCGACCTGCCGCAGCAGGCGGACGGCCTCGGGCCACGGGATCGGACCTTCGGCGATCGCCGACGCGAGGGTGCGACCGTCGACGTACTCCATCGCGAGGTAGAGGCGGGTGTCGCGGCCTCCGGAGGGCAGCGGCAGATCGAGGGCCCCGAAGTCGTAGCAACGGATGGTGCTCGGGTGGGAGAGCTGCACGATCGTCTCGCACTCCCGGTAGAAGCGGGCGAGGGCGAGCGGGTCGGTGTGTCCGCCGGTCATCACCTTGACCGCGACGGGGCGGCTCGTGCCCCCCATCGTCTGTTCGGCGAAGTACACGCGCCCCATGCCGCCCTGGCCGATCACGCGGGTGACCCGGTAGCGCTGGGCGATGACGGCGCCGATCAACGGGTCGTCGCTCGAGGGGGGCTCGATGGCGCGGCCGCACGCGGCGCAGAAGCGCGCGTGGTCGTCGTTCGAGTGCCCGCACGGAGAGAAGATGGTCATCGGGACGGAGGCCGGGATCGGAGCACGGAGAAGGTCTGCGGGGAAGCGGGCTCAGCGCCGGCCGAAGAGGATGGCGACGATGCCGGCGTCGAGCTCGCTCCACGCGAGCACGCGGGACGCGTGGTGGTCCGAGGCGAAGCGATCCGCGCGGGGGCGTCCTTCGATCGGCACGACGTCCGCGCCCATCGGTCCATCGACGTCGGAGCCGAGGACGTAGAAGAGCCCCTCGGCCGCGCGTCGCTGCCCGCCGTAGTACTCGCTCGCCCAGGGCGCCCGCGCGCCCCGACCCGCCGGACCGTGGAGCCATCCGAGCAGGCACTTGGGCGCATCGAACACCACCTCGCCGCCGCGGGCGTCGACCGCTCCGGCGCGCCACGTGGAGCGCGGATCGACCCGCATGCCGCAGTGGGCGCAGCGGGCCGGTGAGGAGCCCTGCCCGGCGCAGCCCGCGGGGACCAGGCTCGTCGCGATGCCGAGCGTGAGCGCGACGCCCCGCAGGAACGCGCGACGCCCCGCGGAGCGGTCTACAGCCAGGGGGAGAAAAGGCTTCGATCGGGCGTGGTCGTTCATGCGTCTCCGAAGAGGGATGCGCCTCCGGAGAGGACCATCCAGCGAACCACGGGGGCGGCCGCGAGCGCGAGGGCGAGGCCCCACGCGAGCGAGGCTGCGCCGCCGAGCCGCGCCGCCATCGCACGGGCTGTCTCCGGCTCGCCGGAGGCGCGCTCGAGGCGTCCGACGAGGCCCGCCGAGAGGCCGAGCGCGGTGCCGCCGAACAGCGAGGCGAAGAGGGGCCATCCGAGCCCGAGCACGTCGCCGTGCAGCAGGCAGAACGGGCAGAGGTGGGCGGGCGACTCGAAGGCGTGCGGCGCGACCCAGCCGATGACCGCGGGCACCGAGGCCACCGCGGCCGCGGCGGAGGCGACCCCGAGGGCGGTGGCGAGGCCCGCGCGCGCGCGGCGGACGTTCAGCGCACCGAGCCCGACGGCCACGGCGGCGGCGAGCGCGAAGAGGGCCGCGGCGATGGGCTGGGCGCGATGAACCGCGGTGCCCGCGTCGCGGACGGTGGCGTCGAGCCCGGTCGAGCAGCAGGTGGCGACGACCCGCAGATCCAGCGAGAGCGCGTGCTGCACCGCGAGCGCCCCGTCGGCGAGCACGAGGGGCGCGACCACGAAGAGCGCCGCGAACTTCGCGCGGGTCAGCGTCGGAGCACGGAGGCGCAGGTCGAGCCGGTGCACCGCGATCCACAGCGCGCATCCGAGCGCCGCGCCGATCGACGCGAAGAGCGAGCGGAATCCCCACGGGCTCGCGTCGAGGACGCCCCACGCGCACATCGCGCCCCGGATCGAGGCCGTCATCCGGTCGGCGCCCACCATCGCCAGGCAGAGCCCGAGCACGGTCGTGCCGAGGGCCACCTCGACGAGGCTCGACACGAGCTCGGCGCGGCGCTCGAGGGCCAGCTGGCCCTCCGAGGTGCGGGCGATCGAGAAGTGCGAGAGCACCCGCGCCGCGGTCCAGACGCCGAGGAGCACGAGCAGAGCGGCCGTCATGGAGGCCGTCAGCCGCGCGAGGATCCACGGGCGAAAGAGGTTCGCTAACACGCGGGGGCCTCGGGTCGAGGGGCGTCCGGGTCCATCAATCGCCCGTCCGTCATCGTCCAGGTGTGGTCGACCCGCGGGTCGTTGGCGAGGCGCGGGTCGTGGGTGGCGCACACGATCGTGCGCCCCTCGTCGCGCAGCCCGGCGAGGAGCGACACGACCTCGGCGGCGCCCTTCGCGTCGAGGTGCGCGGTCGGCTCGTCGAGCAGCAGGATCGACGGGTCGCGGAGGAGCGCCCGGGCCTGGGCGCCGCGCTGGCGCTCGCCGCCGGAGAGCCGGGACGCGCGGCTCGCCTCGCGCCCTTGCAGTCCGAAGCGGGCGAGCAGCGCGAGGGCGCGCTCTCGCTCGGCCCGGCCGGCCCCACCGGTCGGGACCAGCGGCAAGAGCACGTTCTCGAGCAAGCTCATGTCCGGGACGAGCGCGAGCTCCTGGAACACGAAGCCGATGCGCTCCCGGCGCAAGGTCGTCCGATGCGCATCGCGCAGGTGCACGATGGAGGCGCCGAAGAGCTGCACGTCGCCGGACGTCGGCGCGATCATGCCGCCGGCGAGCCCGAGGAGCGTGGTCTTGCCGGACCCGCTCGGACCCCGGAGGGCGACGAGGCGCCCGGTGTCGATCGAGAGCGAGACCGCATCGACCGCGACCCGCCGTCGCTCTCCGTCGATGTACCGCTTGGTCAGCTCGAAGGTGGCGAGCGCGACGGTCACGGTCCACCCCGCAGCAGGCGGTCGGGATCGAGCATCGCGGCACGCCAGGCGGGCACGACGCTCACGCCGACGAAGGGCACGACGACCGCGCCGAGGATCGCGAGCAGCTGGGCGAAGTCGAGCGCCGGTGGCAGCGAGAGCGACGCGTGCAGGCTGCTCCATCCGAAGAGCGCGTCCGCGAGGCCGGGCGCGCCGAACACGAACGCGTGCACGTACCCCACGACGAGGCCGAGCGTCGCGCCGACGAGCCCGACGAGCGCCGACTCCCACATCCGCGCCGCGAGCACGTCGGAGGTGCTCCAGCCGACCGCCTTCAGGACCCCGATCTCGCGGCGCTCGGCGTCCCCGAGGCCCGTGAGGCGATCCCAGGCCAAGAGCAGCAGGGCCAGCAGCGCGGGGAGCATCACCGCCCCGAGGAACCCGGCGCGGGCGTCGAACGTCAGCTCGTGGGTGCGCTCGAGCAGCCGGCGGTCGAGCAGCCGCGCGCCCGGGAGCGCTGCGGCGATGGCCTCGGCGACGACCCCGGCCTCCTCGGGCCGGGCGAGCGTCACGGCGAGGTCCGTGAAGCCCGCCGCCGTCATCCCGAGCAGGGCGCGGGCCCGCGCCTCGGTCGTCAGCACGAGGTCGGCGCTCAGCGCCGCGGTCTGCCCCGAGAGGACGCCCACCACGCGCAGGATGGCGGGCGAGGCGCCGGGGCCGGCGAGGGCGAGCTCGTCTCCGACCCGCGCGCCGAGCAGGTGGGCGATGCCGTTGCCGATGACGATCTCGTCCTCGCCCTCGGCCCATCGCCCGCCTTCGAGCACGCCGGGGGCGTCGGTCCCGGCGCCGCCGACGATGACGACGTTGCCCTCGATCGAGGGCACGTAGAGGTATCCCCACACCCGCGGGCGGATCGACGCCAGCCCCGGCAGCGCGAGCGCCTCGATGCGCGTGATCGCAGCCGCCTCGACGAGGGCGGGCCGCCCTGCCACGAGCTGCTGCACCGTGAGGTCGGGGAGCGTGACGGCGAGGGCGCGGTACTCCGCGCGGAGCGCCTCCGAGACGAAGAGGACCGAGCTGAAGAGCCCGACCAGCGCGGCCATCCCCAGCGTGATCGCCGCGTTGCGACCGCGGCGTCGGAAGAGGGCGCCGAGGACGTGCTCGAGCAGGGCGCGGTGCCGCTTCATCGGCGCACTCCGAGGGTGGCGCGTCCGGTCTCGTGGTGGAGGCGCCGCGGGGGGCCGAGCCACGCGCCGGCGGGATCCACGTCGAGGGCGCCGGGCGCATCGCTGATCGCGGCGGCCGGTTCGGCCTGGGAGGGATGCCGGAGCCAGCGGGCGTCGCTCGAGAGCGCGAGGTCCGGCAGCCCGAGGGCGCGGGCGAGGGCGCTGCGGGCGGCGCGACCGGAGGCTCCTTCGTGTCGCCGTGCGCGGGCGTCTCCCGCGACCGCGAGCAGCCCGAGGGCGCAGACCACAGAGACGAGGGCGAGCGCCGTCAGGCGCGTCGTCGAAGGGCGTCCCGTTCCCGTGCGCAAGGGGCAGGTCCTCCGACGCTCAGTGCGTCACGAACTGAAGGAAGAGCTGGGTGAGCACCGAGTCGGCGACCAGCACGCCGATGGCGCACACCACGACCGAGGTCGTGGTCGAGCGGCCCACGCCCTCCGTCCCGCCGCGGGTGGTCATGCCGAAGTGGCACCCCATCATCGCGATGAGGAAGCCGAAGAAGGGCGTCTTGCCGACGCCGCTGAGGAAGTCCTCGACCCAGACCGAGTCGAGCGCGGACGTCCAGAAGAACGGCACCGAGATGCCGAACGTCAGGTTGCACACCAGCGCCGCGCTGGCCGTCCCGAGCACGAACGCGAACACCGTGAGCATCGGCATCAAGCAGATGCCCGCGAGCATCCGCGGCACCACGAGCTTCTTGACGGGGTCGGCCCCGAGCGCGCGGATCGCGTCGATCTGCTCGGTCACCGCCATCGAGCCGAGCTCGGCCGCGATGCCGGCGCCGATGCGGCTGCCCACCACGAGCGCGGTGAGCGAGGGGGCGAGCTCTCGGGCCTCGCTCAGGCCGACGATCCGCCCGACGCTGTCGCGCGCGCCGAAACGCTCGAGCGAAAACGCGAACTGGATGGCCATCACGATGCCGACGAAGACCGCGGTCGCCGCGGCGATGCCGAACGACTTCACGCCCATCTGCTCGAGCTGATAGATGAACGCTCGGAATTCGAAGCGCGTCGTGAAGAGCGCGCGGAACGTCCGCAACGACAGCGTCGTCACCCCGCCCACGTGGCTGACGGCCCGGACGATGCGGCCCCCTTGGCCCTCCACGATCCGGGTCAGCAGCGAGGGCGCGGGGCTCGACGCGCTCATCGGGCCACCGTCGAGAAGCCGGCGACGAACGCATCGAACGCGGCCTCGGCGACCGCGCCGTCGGGGCGCGCGATCAGCGCGAAGTCGTAGACGCAGTCGTCCTTCTTGAGGACCACGATCGAGAGGGCGCGCGGGACGCCGTCGAGGCGCGCCACGAGCCGGGTCCGCAAGGCCTCGCGTCCGTCCATGGGGACGAGGGACTGCTCGGTCTGCACGCGCTCGGTGAACCCGATCAGCAGATGGTTGGTGAGCGCCGTGAGGGGGGTGTCCGACCCGGGATCGCAGGTGGCGTTCACCTGGACCACCGCGCCGAGCCGCGCGCTGTGCCACGCGAGGTCGTTCTGGCCGGCGACGTCCAGCGGGACCCACTCGGAATCGAGCGCGCCGACGCGGTACCGGGCCTCGTCGTCGCGGTACACGCCGTCCCGCAGTCGCTCCCCGCCGCAACCGGCGAGCAGGGCGAACGCCGCGGCCGTCAGGGCCCGTTCGGAAGCGCTGGGACGACCGCGTCGCACCCGCGCTGTATAGAGGTGGCTGCCGGCTCGCGCAACGCCCGGCGCCCGGCGCCCGGGCGCTCGCAGGCGCGCCGGCCGGGCCTCAGATCAGCCCTTCGTCCATCCGGCGCATGCCTTCGAGCAGGAGCGCTTCGATGCTTCCCTGCATCCGCCGCGAGGCGGGGCGGAACGAAGGATCCAGCATGAAGTCCCCGTCCTTGAGGGCGAGCATCGCGTAGATGGCGTCCTCGCGCGCCCGGGCGCCGTAGCTCGCGTCGGCGACGGCGCCTTCGAGGAAGTGGATCTCGCCGACCGTGCCGCCGGACACGATCTGCAGCCGGCCGGTCTTGCGGCCGTTGGACAGCGCCTGCACGACGTCGGGCAGGCCCATGTCCTTGAGGCTTCCGCCGAATCCGCCGACGCGCGGCCTCTTCGTGCCGCCTGGCAGCAACTGCCCCACCTTCGCAACCACCAGCTCGGGTGAGGCCGGCTTGACGAGGAAGTCCGACGCGCCGAGCTCGAAGCCGCGCGCGACCGACCCGCGGTCCGAGCGGTGCGACAGGAACACGAAGGGCATCTCCCGGGTGCGCGGCGCGCGCCGGAGCGTCTGCAGCAATCCGAATCCCTCGTCGGCCGCCCCGGGGCTGCCGAGATCGAGCTCGCTGAGCACGACGTCGAAGTGCTCCTCGGCGAGCGCGGACTCGGCGGCGCTTCGTCCCTGCACCACGCGCACGCCGTGTCCCGCCTCGGTCAAGCGGAGCTCGAGCAGCGTGGTGTCGCCGAGGTCTGGGTCGACGAGGAGCACCCGCGTCGCGTTCTCGGCGGCCTTGAGGACCTCGGCGCCGAGCACGAGCGGGCGGAGCGCGCCGACGACGACGGGATCGAAGAGCGAGCCGGACAGCTGCTGGACGACGTCGAACGCCTCGACGGGGGACAGCTTGCGGCGGTAGGGGTTCTGCGGGTTGTCCACGAGGTCGGCGTACGTCTCCACGGCCGACACGATGCGCGCGCTGATCGGGATGTCGCGGCCCTGGAGGCGGTCGGGAAACCCCTGCCCGTCGAAGCGCTCGTGGAGGTGCGTCAGCCCGAGCACGGTGGCCTCCGAGAGCTTCGTCGATTCGAGCTGTCGCACCGGCGCGAGGTAGCTGCGCTGCGCCTGCGCGAGGTGTCCGTCGAAGCGCGACACGTTCAGCGCCGTCAGGTGCAGCGTCTGGCCCTTGCCGAGGTCGTGCAGGTAGCCGACGAGCACGAGGGTGTCGCGCTCCGCCTCGCCGACCTCCAGGGCCTCACCGACCTGCCGGGCGAGGCGCCCCACCGTGGAGGAGTGACCCCGCAGCCCGACCCGCGATCCCTCGAGCAGCGTGACCAGCACGTGCACCGTCTCGAGGTAGCGGTCGAAGTGCAGGGCGGTGTCGAGCCTCGGCATCTCGATGCGGATCGGCTCGAGCACCGGCACCGAGCGCCCGAGGCTCCCCGGGCCGGGCTTGGGGACAGGCGAGGCGGCCACCGGAGGGGCGAAACCGAACGGCAGGTCGCCGTCGTCGAAGGTGATCGCGAGCGGCTCGACCCGCGAGGCCTTCGAGCCGGACTCGGGGGCCGCCTTGACCGGCGGGCGCTCGAAGGCGTCGAGACCGGGGACGGAGCCGGCGGGTTGGAGCAGCCCGGCGAACGCGGCGGCGTCTCCGGCGTAGAAGCGTCGGAGC
This sequence comes from uncultured Sandaracinus sp., assembly GCA_903828805.1. GTDB lineage: Bacteria > Myxococcota_A > Polyangia > Polyangiales > Sandaracinaceae > Sandaracinus. The sequence goes on from CAIKNO010000526.1 coordinate 8,220, forward strand.
GCGGCGCGCACCGCGGCGGGCCGGGCGACGATCACGCGGACCTCCCGCGCCTGCGACACCATCGAGAGCTGGGGCGCGAGGTCCGCGTCGAGGTCGTACGCCACGACCGAGAGCGTGTTGGTCCGCGGGTCGTGCAGGATCGGGATGCACTGGAAGCGCTCGGCGAGCTTGCGGGGCACCCGCGCGAGGGTCGATGGGTCGATCTCCGCGTGGGCCAGGCGCTCGGTGCCGACGAAGCGGGTCTGATGGACCGCGGCCATCGCCTTGAGCAGGACGGCCTCGGTGACCGCGCTCGAGTCGAGGAGCATCTCCTCGACCCGCTCGCCGCTCCGCTTGGCTTGATGGTAGAGGGTCTCGTATTGCGGCGCGGTGATGCGTCCCTCGTCCCTCAGGTGATCGAGGACGCGGACTCCAGGCGGGCCGGCGCTGAGCGGGGAAGCCATGCGGAGCCGCTACTGTAGCAGGGCGTGCGCGACGGGGAGCGCGGCGTGTCGCGCCTCGATGGCCCGAAGCAGAAAATAGGCGCCGAGGAGCGCGGCCGCGGCCACCAGCGCGAGGCCGACCCGGACCGCGCGCGGCCGCTCGCCTTCCCCGGCGCGGGCGGCCCGCAGCCGCGGCGCGAAGAGCGCGGCG
>CAIKNO010000527.1 GCA_903828805.1 uncultured Sandaracinus sp.
GCTCTGGCGCGAGATCCACGAGTCGCATCCCGGCTGCGCCTGACGGGCCGCGGGTCCCTCGTTCACGCCCGGCCGCGCATCGGAACGGCGCGCCCTTCCGGACCTCGGGTTCGGGACGGGACGCGCCGTTTTCGCGCTTTCAGGCGAGGTGCGCCTGCAGCTGGAGCCGCCCCCGCACGGGCCCGGTCCGGGCCGGGCGCCCGGCGCCCATCGCCGTCAGCCCGCGATTTACATGCGGACCGTTCTGAGGGACAACGGGGCGCGCGCGCGGTTCCCCTACCTCCAGCCGGGTCTCCGGCCCGGGCCGGGGCAGCCCCCGTGGACGCGCGGAGGATGCAGATGCAGGAACGAAGCGCGTGGAGTTGGGCGCTGGCCGCGATGGTGCTCACGCTGGGCGGGTGCGGGGAGTCGACGACCCTGTCGCCGGATGGCGGCGGCGCTTCGATGGACGGGGGCAGTCTCTCGGGCGAGGACGGCAGCACGACCGACGCAGGGCCCATCGCCGCGCAGGACGGCAGCCTCCCCGAGGCCGACGGCGGCGCCGAGCCCGGCCTCGATGCGGGCATGACGCCCGACGCCGGGGCGCCCGAGGCGTGCACCTCGCCCGGCATGCTCGAGCGGGTCGCGTGCGGGATGTGCGGCACCGTCGAGCGCTTCTGCACCGCGGCCGGGACGTGGGCCTATGGCACGTGCAGCGGCGAGGGCGGCGCGTGCATGCCCGGCAGCACCGAGTCGGCCGCCTGCGGGATGTGCGGGACCCAGACCCGACGGTGCACCGACGCCTGCGCATGGGAGGCGACCGGGTCGTGCACCGGCGAAGGCGTGTGCGCGCCGGGCGCGACCACGCGGAGCAGCGCCGGCTGCGCCGCAGGTCAGACCCGCGGCCTCGCGTGCTCGGACGCCTGCGTGTTCGAGCCCGTCTCGGAGTGCATCGCCGACGGCTGCCCGACGCCGGGGACCCTCGATCGTGAGCCCTGCGGGATGTGCGGCACCCGCGAGCGCTTCTGCAACGCGATGCGCGTGTGGGAGTACGGAGCGTGCGGCGGCGAGGGCGTCTGCATGCCCGGCACCACGGGCGCGTCCGCCTGCGGCATGTGCGGCACCCAGGCCAGCCGGTGCACCGACACCTGCACGTGGATCCCCTCCGGCACCTGCTCGGGCGAGGGTTCCTGCACGCCGGGAACGACCACGCGAACCAGCGCCGGTTGCCCCGCCGGACAGACCCACCTCCTGCGATGCAGCGCCGCGTGCGGCTACACCGAGGAGGTCGAAGCCTGCACCGCGAGCCGCCCCGTCGACGTCACCCTCGTGCTCGACTCGACGGGCTCCAACGAGACCTCGCTCGCCGCCGATCTCCCGACGATCGCGAGCCGTTGCGTGGGCCCGCTGCTCGCGCTCCGAGACGTGCAGGTCGGCGTGTCGTACGCGGGTGAGTACCCCGTGTCCCCGTACGGCAGCGCAGGCACCTTCGGCGGCGGGGCCGACCGGCCCTTCGAGGGAGGCATCGAGCCGGGGACCTCGGCGATGGCACTCAGCACCGAGGTCGCAGGTCGCCCACGCTTCTCCGGCGGAGACGCGCAGGACGCCCTCGTCGAGGCGCTCTCGTCACTGATGGGTGGACCGCTGGCGACGTCGTCGCGGGCGCTGAGCTGTTCGCCGGGCCGAACGGACGGCGGATGCTGGCGCACCGGCGCTCAGCGGGTGTTCGTGGTGCACACCGACAGCCCCATCCACAACGGGCCCGATCCCGCCTCGACCGGTCTGCTCGTCCCCTACGTGGGGATCACCCCGGCGCCCGCGACCTGGCCCGAGCTCCGCACCCGCATGGGCGGCGGCGGCGCCACGCTCCTGCTGATCGACTCGGGGTCCACGTCGCCCGCCCCGGCGCAGTTCGACGAGATGCTGACCGACCTCGGTCAGCCGCTCTCCGATCGGCACGTCGCCGAAGGCGCGACCGCGGTCGGCACCGCATGCGACGCCATCGTCGCCCGCGTCCGGACGCTCGCCGGGCTCTGACCCACCGTCGGCATTCGAGGCCAACCGGCGGTCCCCCCGCCGGTCGGCGCGCCGTGGCGCAGCGACCGGGACCACCGTTGCGGCCAGGTTCGATGGGCCCATGCAGGAGTGGATGGGCCACCCGCGCGCGCCCGCGTCCTCGGCGCGCCGGGGCCGCGTCGAGGGAGGCCTCGCGGGTCCTCGGCCCGCACCGCAACACGCGGTCGCGCGGGCGGGCCTCGCGTTCTGCCCGGAAGAGCGCGGCA
>CAIKNO010000528.1 GCA_903828805.1 uncultured Sandaracinus sp.
ACGTCGAGTCGGATGGGCCCCGGCAATCGGACGCCCAGCGCTCGACCGAGGGCCTCGTCGGCCCGCCGGAGCGCATCGAGCGCGTACGGACCGATCAGGTGATCCGCCGCGGCCACGATTCGCACCTCGTAGCGCCCGTCGGAGGAGCGCTGCACGAGCGCGCCGCGCGTCGCGTCGCGGCTCGCCACCATCGCCCGCTGGAGGTCGATCCGCTCCTCGATCGGGCGGAGTGACACGGCTCGAACGACCGACCACGAAGCGTCGCGGGCCGCGCCGGCATCGTCCCCTTCGAGGAATCGAAGCAGGGCCCGTTCGAAGCGCACGTCGGGGTCGTGCGGGTAGCTCGACGTGAGGGCGGAGAGCGCCTCGTGGGCCTGATCGAGCCTCATCTCGTCGAGGGCCGACGCGGCGCTCCGGAGACGGACTCCATCCTCGCCCGGCGGCATCGCGCGCGCCGCAGGAACGGCCACGGCCATGACCGACAAGACGAGCACGGCGGTCGCGGCGGGCCCTCGGGGCATCCCGTGCGCGGCGGGGCCTGACGTCCGGCGGCGAGTCCGCATCGCCGCCGTCATCGCAGCAGTCCCTCGTAGTACCGCTGGACCGAGGCTTCGAAGCCCGCCGGGGTGTCTCGCTGCATGGCGTCGAGCAGGCGGCGACGCAGCTCGGTCGCGCCCTCGTGATCGCCGGCCGCGCGGATCCGGACCGGCCCGCCCTCCGAGCGTTGCCCGCCTCCGCCCGCCTCTCCGCCGCCTCCCCCGCCCGCCGCGCGTTCGGAGTCCTGTTCGATCTGCTCGCGCAGGGCGGTCAGCCCGCGCGCGGCCTCGTCCTGCGTCGAGGCCGCAGCGGCCGGATCGCCGCGATCGAGGGCCCGGGCTGCCTCGTCCATCTGTCGACGCACGGCGCGGAGCGCGTCGGCGGCCTCCGGGAGAAGTGCCTCGCCGTCGGGCGGGCCCTCGAACGCCGCCTCGAGCCGTGCCGTGCCTGCGTTCGCGGCGCGCTGACGCGGGGCATCGGCGACGATCTGAGAGCGCTCCGCGGCGTCGAGGTGATGGCGAAGGTCGGGGAGCACGGCGTCGATTCCGTCGCGCAGCGCGCGCACCCGTCGGGTGGCTTCGGCCGTCGCACGGGCGTTGCGGGCCGTGGCGCCGGTATGCCCCGGAAACATCATCGCATCGAGCTGGAGGTCCCGGACGAGCTCGTCCAATGGCGTCGATGCCGCGTCCGCCATGCGGAACGCTTCCCCGAGATCCCCGCTCCGGAGGGCCACGTCCGCGTCGAGGATGCGCTGCCGGATGGCGGCGACGCTCTCTTGCTCCCGGCTCGAGAGGGCGCCCTCGTCGATCCCGTCGAGCGCATGGGCCGCCTCCTGCGTCCGGCCGCGCAAACGCCCTGCGGCCGCGGCCGCCCCCGCCCGGGTCTGCTCCAGCGCCCGCTCCGCCACGGCGCGTCTCACCTCGAAGGTCCGTCGTGCGAGTTCCCGCTGCTCGGCCTCGAGCCCCATCAGCTGGTCGACCGCCTCGGCGAACGCTCGGTCGCGCGCACCGAACCGCGCGTCGGAGGCGGCGTCCTCCGTGGCGCCGAGCGCACGGACGAGCCCGTCGATCTGCTGCTCGAGGCGGGTCAACTGCCGCTGCGCTGCATCGAGGTCGCCCCGCTCCAATGCGTCCCGCATCGACTGCAGGCCGTCGCTCGCGGCCTCGACCTCTCGGGTCTCGGCGTTGGCGAACTCGGGTGGCACCGCGGTGCCCATGCGGGACAGGGCCTCGGTCAATTCCGCGAGGCGTTGCTGGGCCCGACCGATCGACGCCATCGTGGCCGCGCGCCCCTCCGGTGTGTCCGCACGGCGGAGCTCGGCGAGCAAGCCTGCGATCTCACGGCGAAGGCCCTCCAATTCGCGTGCGATGGCCCCTGCGTCCAGGCGTCGGGCGCGGGCCCAGAGGTCCTCGACGAGCTGCACGTCCGCCTCGAGCTCGCGGACGACGCGCGTGTCGGCCTCGCGTCGTCGTGGGGCCGGGGCGCTCGAGGCGCCATGAAGGCGCAGCTCGTCCGTGGCGAGGCGCCGAAGGCGCCGTGCCGCTTCTCGGAGGAGCACGAGGTCGGGGGCGCGCCCGGCGCCGTCCGTCGATCGCGCCTCGGTCTCCAGGCCTTCGAGCAGCGCATCCTGGCTCGGCTTCACCCGCTCCAGCCGACGTGCGGCCTCCGCCTCCGCGTCCGGCGGCGTCGTTTCGAGCCTGTCCGCGAGGGCGTCGAGGGCACGCCCGAGCAGGGCCTCCGCGCTGGCGATTGCCTGGGCCCTTCGCGTCGACTCCGAGGCGATCGTGATGGTTCGCGTGGCGCTCCGCCCCACGTGCGGTCCCGATACATCGTCCCCATCGCGGGCCTCGACCCGGACCTCGATCCGGTCTCCGGGGCGGGCGCCGACGTCCTGCAGCGTGAGGGTGTGCATGCCCGTCACCGTCCGCTGGCCCTCCGTGACGGGTTCGACGGGCGAGCGATGCTCGGCTCCGTCGGGACCCCGGACGACCACCTCGACCGCCGCGATGCCGACATCGTCCTGGACATCGAACGTCAGGTCGAGGAGCGCGTCTGGCTCGAGGATCCGATCGTCGTCGGGCGAGACCAGAGTGACGCGCGGTCCCTCGTCGAGGATCACCCGGAGCGCGCGCGTCGTCGCGTCGGAGACCCACGGTCCGTCCGCGATGCGCACCTCCACCCGGAGCGGTCCGTCGGCACGCGCGAGGAACCGCCCCATCCAACCCTCGCCGTCCCGGCGAAGCGCGACCTCCCCCTGGCCGAGCAGCAATCGGACCTGCCGGGCGTCGAGCGGGACCCGTCCATGCAGTTCGACCGAGGTCCCGAGGGGAACCTCGAGCCGGGTCCCCGCGGCGTGCACCTCGGGGGCCCGGTGAAGGTACGTGGGAAATTCGAGCCGCACCGAGGCGTCCGTGAACACGCTCGCGACCGGCGCGCCAGCCGCCGTCCGGGCGTCCGGGTGCACGAGCGCCCAGGCGCCGGCGCTCGCGCGGTCCACGAAGGCGACCAACGCTGCGGCGATCACACACGCGAGGGATCCTGCCGAGACGGTCGGATGCTTCAGCCACGCCGTGCTGACCACCCGCGACGGCGGCACCCGCGCGAGGCGTGCTTCGACGCCGAGCACGTGGGCGCGGACCAGCGATGTCGACGCACCGTCGCCGACCACCCCTCGCGAGAATTCCATCGCGCTGCGGGCCGGCGACACGAGGGAGGGCGCGACGCTGTGAAGGAGCGACGAGGCGCCTGCACCACGGAGTGCGAACAGCGGGCGAATCGCCACGCCGACGACGAGCGCCGCGACGGTCGCTGCCGCCGCCCACACGCAGAGGACCGCGCCCAGGGAGGCGAGGGGACCCAGGACCCACGCGCCGACCGCGAGCAGGCCCGAGGCGGCTCCGAGGGACGCGGCCGCCGCGCGCACGGCCGCAAACCAGGCGGCCCGCCGGCGCAAGGTGGAAAGGTACTGACCGATCGCGGGGGCGTCCGCGGCGTTCCTCACGAACCGACTGTATCCCACCCGATGGTCCACGACGATCCGCGCGGGGGTGGTATAGTGCGCGCCGCTTTCGGAGCATCATGTCCAGGACCATTCCAGAGCTCGCCAGAGAACACGCCGACCTCGCGCTCGCCGTGTACGTCGAGCCGCTCGCCTCGCGCCGTCGAGTTCTCTTCGTCGGAGACGCATCCAGCCCCGTCCCGGAGCATCTCGCCGGCGTGGCCCGCACGCTCGACGTGGTGACGCCGCGGAGCCGGGTTCGCGGAGCGCGCCGCTCCGACCGAGGGCCGACCCGCCCTTGGCCGACGGAGAACGATGTCGGGTCCTGGGACCTCGTGCTCGTGCCCGACCTTCTCGGCTCCAGCGTTCCGACCTCGGATCGCGTGGAGGAACTGGCGTCCTGGCTGGCGCCGGGCGGCGTGCTCGTGGTCGGCGCCGAGGAGCGCGAGGACGGTCTCTCGTACGAGGGGCTGCACGGGCTGCTCGCGGGGTCGTTCGACGCCGTCCGGATGCTGGGTCAGGCGCCGTTTGCCGGTTGGTCGATCGTCGACTTCGGCGCGGTCTCCTCTGGAGGCGTGTCGTCCGGAGCGGACGTCACGTTCGACGGTCGTCTGCTCGGTGCTCAGGGAGAAGAGGCCGCGCGCTTCATCGGCCTCTGCGCGGCGCATGACGTCGCGCTCGACGCGTACTCGGTGGTGCAGATTCCAGCATCGTCGCTCCCCAGGGAGCGAGCGGACCGTCTCGCGGCCGGTCGAGATGAAGCCCCCGCGCGGGTCGCCCAGCTCGAGGGCGAGCTTCGAGAGCGCCACGAGCAGATGGTGCAACTCTCTGCGCGGGCAGAGGAACTCGAGGGCGAGCTGAGCGCGTCGAACGCTCGCCTTGCGAGGGCGGAGGTCGATGCCCGGCAGGCCCACGAGGCGCTCGCGGCCGCGGGTAGGGCGCAGCACGAGTCGTCGGAGCGGCACGCGTCGCAACTCGAGGCGGCCCGCGCAGAGCTGACCCGGCGCACGTCGGAGTCGGAGCGCAGGCGCGAGGAGTTCCGTGCGTTGCAGGGGGAAGCCCGCGAGGCGTCGGCCCGGGCCGACGGTCTGCGGGCGGAACTCGAGGAGGCGCGCGCGGCGGCCGCCGACGTGGCGCCTGCGAGCGAGTTCATCGCCCTCGAGGCCGCGATGCTCGAGCGGGCCCGCGAACTGACGTCCTTGCGCGGCGAGGTCGAGCGTCGCGGCACGCTCGTCCGGGACCTGGTCGAGGAGCTCCGTGAGGCCCGCGCTCGGGGCGCAGCGGTGACGCCTTCCGCAGGGGTGGCGAGGGAGGCGAGCGACGTCGAGGCCGCCCTCCGGCGGAGCCTGGAGCAGGCGCGGCGGCGTGCGGTCGAGGCCGAGGCCGCGAGCGCGGAGCTGCGCTTCCGCCTCGATGAGTCGAGAGGGGAACTGGCCCTGCGGACGCAGCAGTTCGAGGTCGCGCGCGCTGCCTCGATGTCCGAGCGCGCGGCTTTGATGTCCGAGCGCGAGGCTTTGATGTCCGAGCGCGCGGCTTTGATGTCCGAGCGCGAGGCCGTGACGTCCGAGCAAGCGGCGAGGGGCGACCTCGACGCGACGATGCGCGCATGGTCGGCGAAGGTCGCCGAGTCCGAAGAGGCGCTCCGCGTCACGGCCGCGCGCCTCGCCCTCTCGGACGACGCGCTGGCCGCGGCGGTCGCCAACGCGCTGAGGCTCGAGCGGGCACTCGCGGAAGCCCTCGAGCAGGTCGCGCTTTCGAACGCCCGTGAGGGCGCAGCCGATGCGGCGGCAAGTCGCGAGGCGCCGGCGCCATCCGCGCACGCGGTCGATGCGTCCGCGGTCGAGGCGGCGGCCGAGCGTGAGGCGTTGCGTGCGGCGGCGGCCTCGGCGAGGGAGCAGGCCGAGGCGGCTGTCGCGGAGCTCGTGGCCCAGCGTGCCTTGGTGAGCGATCTGCAGCGGGAACGGGATGATGCGGCGGCCGCGACGACGCGCCTGGAGTCTGAGCTCGTCCGTTCGCGCGATGAGGTTCGCTCGGCCCACGCGGCCCTCGACGAGGCGTGCGGGGAGCGCGAGGGGATCCGCCTTCGCTGGACGGATGCCGAAGCCGCGCTGGCCGCCGCCGAGGCGCGGCTCCGGCCCGATCCTGCGGCGATCGAGGCGACGCTTCGGTCCGCGTCCGAGCTCGAAGATCTGCGGCAGCGGGCGGACGTGCTGGCCGCCTCGCTCGCGCTGTGGACCGAGCGTGCCCACGCGGCGAGCGCCCGGGTGGAGGAAGAGTCGCGACTCGGGGCGGAGTTGCTCGGTCGGCTGTCGGCTCAGGAGTCGGCCCTCGAGCGTGCCCAGGTGGCGCTCGAGGCGTCGGCCGCGCGCGGGGACGCGCTGCAGCAATCGGTCGTGCAACACGAGGCCGCCGCCGTGGGCGCCGCCGAGGCCCTCGAGGCCGCGAGGAGCGAAGCCGAGGCGATCGCCGTGGAGCATGCGCAGGAGCGCGATGCGCTCGAAGGTCGGCTCGTGGCCACGCAGCACGCCCGCGTCGAAGCCGAGCAAGGGCATCACGCCGCACGCATGGCACTCGCCGAGGCGCGGCAGTCGTTGGCGGACATCGCGCGCGGGATGGGGGTGACTTCTCTCGGTGCGCGTGCGTTCGCCGCGCCCGACGATGCCGACACGTCCGAGGGGGCTTCGCCGCGCGACCTGTTTGCGCAGGCCCGCGAGGGCCTCGAGGGCCTCGCGCGTGCGTTGCCTGCGGAGCAGCGTGCGGAGGCTGTGGACCGAATCGCAGGTCTGCTCCGCTTGCTGCGACCGGACTGACCGCCGCATCGAGCGCGCTGCCCGAACGATGAGAAGCCCGCGCCCCGGAAGGGACGCGGGCTTCTGCTTCTGCACGCCTCGAGCCGCGGGGCCATCGAACGCCGAG
>CAIKNO010000529.1 GCA_903828805.1 uncultured Sandaracinus sp.
CGGCCTGATGCGCGAGGACGACGCCCGCGCGGCCGGCGCCCGGATCTTCGCGCGGATCGAGGGCGCCGAGGGCGCACCTCCGACCGGCGTGACGGGTCGCGAGGGGGGCGGGCCTGCCCCCGACGTGCTGCGCCTGGGCGATGGCCCGGACGCGCTCGGACTCGGCGCGCTGTTCGGCCGCGCGCACGCTGCGTGGGGGCTCGTGCACGTCGCCGCCGGGGCCCTGTCGCTGCACCACGGGACCGCGCCGCGGACCGCGCCCGGAGCAGGCCCGGCCATGCCGGTGTCGCGCGTCGAGGTGCACATCGATGCCCTGCACGGAGGACACTCCGTGGTGCGTCTGAGCGCCGCCGCAACGCCTTCGCCTCATGGCGTGTCGGGCACGACCGTCGGCCCGGTGCTGCGTCTGCCCGTCCACCCGCCCCGACCCCGCGTGCCCTCCGTGCCCGCCCCGTCCTCCCTCCCTCTCGCTCCGAGCACGACGATGCAGAAGATGGCGCCCGCTCCTTTCCTCGTGCCAGTGACCGCGGTCCCCGGACCGCTCGCGGCGCTCCAGCCGTCGAGCCCGGTCGCGATGCCCGTCGCCGTCACGATGCCCGTCGCCGTCGCGACGCCCGTCGCCGTCGCGACGCCCGTCGCCGTGCCGACGCCCCCCGCCGTGCCGACACCCGTCTCCGTCGCGATGCCCACGCGAGCCGACGCACCGAACACGGCTGGTGCCGCGCAGCGCGCGCCCGAGGGCGCCCCGCTCGCGGCCGTGCTCGCGCGGGCCGCCGAGCAGCAGCGGTTGATTGGGCAGGTGCACCGGGACTTCCTGGCCCAGCAAACCGCCCTGCATGCGCAGTTCCTCGGCGCGCGACAGTCCGCGATGTTCTCGCTCCTGCACGGCGCCGCCCACCCCGGCGCATGGACCGGCACCCAGGCCGCCGCGAACGTCGCCGCGACCGCGAACGTCGCCGCGAACGCGAACGTCGCCGCGCCCGCGAACGTCGCCGCGATCTCCACCCTCGCGACGCCGGCGGTCTCCGCGCCGCCCGCACCGGCCACCATCCACCCGCCCGCGGCGGCGACGGCACCGACGCACGCACCCGTGCGCTCCGCGGCCCCGTCGCCGGGCCCCGCATCGAGCCTCGCGACCGCCCCCGCACGCGTCGTCGATCCGGCCCCCGTCCGTCCCGCCCCCGGAGGGAGCGCGGCGACCCCGACCCGCGCCCCCAGCGGCGCGCGCCCTCGTGCGCTCCGCCCCGATCCCGCGCGTCCTCCGACGGGCCCTTCGTGGGACCGGCGCGGCCTGGAGATCCACGCCGGCGGACGCATCTCGGAGATCTTCGGCCCCCTCTTCGCGCAACAGGACGGCCACTCGGTGCAGTGCCGGATGCCGATGGATCCGATGCTCCTGGCGGACCGTGTGCCCGGCATCGAGGCCGAGCCCGGCGTGCTCGGCAAGGGCACGGTCTGGACCGAGACCGACATCACCTGGGATCGCTGGTACCTGCACCAGGGCCGCATGCCCGCCGGCATCCTGATCGAGGCCGGACAGGCCGACCTGTTCCTGATCTCGTACATGGGCGCGGACTTCCTCAACCGCGGCCAGCGCGCCTACCGCCTGCTCGGCTGCGAGCTCACCTACCACCGCAGTCCCCCGCGGCCCGGCGAGACCATCCGCTACGACATCCACGTCGACGGCCACGCGAACCAGGGCGACGTCCGCCTCTTCTTCTTCCACTACGACTGCCGCACGGTGGACGCCGACGGCACGGCGACCGAGCCCGTGCTGACGGTCCGCAACGGCCAGGCGGGGTTCTTCACGCGCGCCGAGCTCGACGACTCGGCGGGCATCCTGTGGCGGCCCGAGACGCAGGAGATCGTGCAGGACGCGCGGGTCGATGCGCCCGCGGTGCCGGTGGCCCGCGAAGCCTACGAGCGGGCGCACCTCGACGCGTTCGCAGCAGGCGACCTCGTCACGTGCTTCGGCGCCGCGTTCCAGCCCACCCGCTCGCACGTCCGCACGCCGCGGATCGCCGGCGGCCGCATGCTCTTCTTCGATCGCGTCGATGCGTTCACGCCCGGCGGCGGTCCGTGGAAGCGGGGCTATCTCAAGGCCACGCGGCACATCGCGCCCGACGACTGGTTCTTCGCCGGCCACTTCCTCAACGACCCGTGCATGCCCGGCACCCTCATGTTCGAGGGCTGTCTCCAGGCGATGGCGTTCTACCTCGCCGGCCTCGGCGCGACGGTGGACCGCGACGGCTGGCGCTTCGAGCCGGTCACCGGCGAGACGTACAAGCTGCTCTGCCGCGGGCAGGTCCTTCCGGAGTCCAAGGAGCTCGTGTACGAGGTCTTCGTCGAGGAGGTCCACGACGGTCCGTACCCGATGATCTTCGCCGATCTGCTGTGCACGGTGGACGGCCTCGGCGCGTTCCACGCCCGCCGGATGGGCCTTCGTCTCGTGCCCGACTGGCCGGTCGACGAGCGGCCCCGGCTGGTGTCCGGTGACGCGATGCCGCCGCCCGTCGGCGACGAGCCCGCCTCGCTCCCGCAGGCCGACCCCGCGCTGCCCGTGGCCGTCGCCGCGGGCGGTCCGAGCGCCGGGTTCCGCTTCGACTACGCCTCCCTGCTCGCGTGCGCGTGGGGCCGGCCGAGCGCCGCGTTCGGGCCCATCTACGAGCGCTTCGACGGCCATCGCAAGGTCGCGCGGCTGCCCGGCCCGCCCTACCACTTCATGTCGCGGATCGTCTCGGTGGACGGCCCGATGGGCGAGGCCAAGGCGGGCGCCGAGGTCGTCGTCGACTACGACGTGCCGCCCGACGCCTGGTACTTCGCCGAGAACGGCGCGGCCTCGATGCCCATGTGCGTGCTGATGGAGGCGGCGCTGCAGCCCTGCGGCTGGCTCGCGAGCTACGTCGGCTGCGCGCTGACGAGCGACGAGGACCTCCTCTTCCGGAACCTCGACGGCAAGGGCACGATGCTCGCCGAGGTGCTGCCCCACGGGGGCACGCTGCGCACGCACGCGAAGCTCAAGTCGTACAGCAAGAGCGGGACGATGATCATCGTCGCCTTCGACGTCCGCTGCACGCTCGTCGGCGGCGAGGGACCGGCCGTGGACGTCTACGCCCTCGACACGGTGTTCGGGTTCTTCCCGAAGGCCGCGTTCGAGAACCAGGCCGGGCTGCCGACGAGCGACGCGCAGCGCGCGCTCTCCCTCGCGCCTCCGGCTTCGTC
>CAIKNO010000530.1 GCA_903828805.1 uncultured Sandaracinus sp.
ACGGTGCTGCACGTCGACAAGGGCTACCACAGCATGGCCGTGCCCGCGGACGTCGACGCCGCGCTCGGCGCGCGCTGAGCTGCGCAGGTCGCGCGACGGAACAGCGCTCGACGGCACAGCGAGGTCTGACGCCTCGGCCGGCCCGTGGCGCGGAGCGCGTCGCCTGCGCCGCACCCGAGCCGACCGAGTCCCGGTCTCGCCCCGGCCCCGAACCTCCCACGACGGTGTCGAGGACCGGCCCCCATGGGTCCGCCCCTTCCCCGCACGGTTTCAAAACCGTCATCCAAGGGTCCGACCCTTCCCCGCACGGTTTCAAAACCGTCATCCAAGGGTCCGACCCCTCCCCGCACGATTTCAAAACCGTCATCCGAGGGTCCGACCCTTCCCCGCACGGTTTCAAAACCGTCCCCCAAGGGTCCGCCCCTTCACCGCACGTGTTCGCCGGCGATCGCCCGGGGCGAGGGCCTCGAGCGGCCGCCCCCCGGTCGCCCGCCGGAGGGCGCGATCACGACCCTCGGATTGGCGTACACTCCGAGCCGATGACCCGCCCGAGCACGCCCGACGAGCCGCCTCGCCTCGCTGTCCCCGTGGGGCCCTCCGTCGAGACCTGGCGCGCGATGACACCCGCCGCGCGCGACGCGTTTCTCGACGAGGTCAACGCGGCCCTCTCCGACCCGCGCGACGCGATGAGCGAGGGGCGCCCGCACAAGAAGGCCAAGACGCGCGCGATCGACCTGCTGGGCCTGCACTTCAAGGCGATGGGACGGTCCATCTACCTCGCGGAGGAGCTGGCGGTGGTCTACCCCGGCCAGGTGTCGTTCTCGCCCGACGTGATGGCCGTCGTCGACGTGCCGCAGCCCGACGACGACGAGCGCCTGGCCTGGGTCGTCGCCGACGAGGGCCGCGGGCTCGATCTGGTGCTGGAAGTGCTGCACCACGGCGACCGCGAGAAGGATCTCGTGCGCAACGTCGAGCGCTACGCCTCCCTGGGCATCCCCGAATACTTCGTGTACGACCGCGCACAGCAGCGCATCCACGGATATCGGCTCTCGACGCCCGCGGCGCTGCGCTACCAGCGCATCGTGCCGCAGGCGGGGCGCTATCGGTCCGCGGTGCTGGGGCTCGACCTCGCCGTGCAGGAAGGCACCCTTCGGTTCTTCCAAGGCATGTCGGAGCTCTTCGGTACCGACGACCTGATCGGTCGCCTCAACGGCATGGTGAACAGCCTCGAAGCGAAGGCCGACGCCGAGGCCGCACGCGCCGAGCAGGAGAGCGCACGCGCCGAGCAGGAGAGCGCACGCGCCGAGCAGGAGAGCGCACGCGCCGAGCAGGAGAGCGCACGCGCACGCGGCGCCGTCGGGGGACTGCGCGCGGGGGTGCTCGCGGCCTTCGAGGCGCGGCAGGTGGCGTGCTCCGACGCGCTCAAGCGGCGCATCGAGGGCTGCGACGACCCCGCGGTGCTGCAGCGGTGGCTCCTGCGCGCGCTCGCCGCGACGAGCGCCGACGACGCCATCGACTGAGACGGACCAGCCCCCGCCCCGCGGAGGTCGAGGCCGCGCCCGGAGGACGCCGGGCCTGGTACGGCACCGCTCAGTCCGGCAGGCGCTGGATGAGGTGGAATCCGAACTCGGTCTCGACCGGCAGGGAGATCCCCCCCGGCGAAAGCGCATACGCCTCGACCTCGTAGGCCTCGGCGAGACCGCCGCGCCCCGTCACCCCGAGGTCTCCACCGCGGGCAGCGCTGGCGTCCTCGCTCCGCGCGCGCGCGAGCGCCCCGAAGTCGGCCCCGGGCGCCTGAAGCTCGTTCCAGAGCGCGTGCGCCGCGATGCGTGCCTCGTCCCGCGAGCGGGTGATCTCCGGCCCGGCGTTTCGGGCGCCCGCGAAGCGGACGAGCACGTGCCGGGTGTGCACCCACTCGACCGGGCATCGGCGGGCCACGACCCAGCCGTACGGTGCGCGGAGCACTTCGCTGGTCTCGCCCACGCGCAACGCCCACACCGCGTCCCGGATCGGCGCGTGCGCCGCGGGCCAAGCGTCGAGCGCATACGTCCCGAGCAGGCCTCCCCGGGGACCGCTCGACGCGGCGTCGCTCGCCTCGCGCGCGACCGCGCCGAACGCCTCGCCCGCCTCGAGCCGGCGCAGCAGGTCCTCCGCCCGTGCGCGCGCCTCGGCCTCCGTCCGCGTGACGGACGCCGGGGCGTGCGTCGCCCCCTGGAACGCCACGACGATGACCGAGGCGCACGCAGCGTCGGCTGGCCCGGCCGCCGCCACGTCGCCCGCCGGCGCCTCCGCGACCGGGCCCGCCGGGGGCGCCTGGGAGCCCGCGCGCGCCTCGGTCGGCGAAGGCGCGGTGGGCGTCGCCTGCTCCGAGGAGCCGCACGCGGCGAGGCCCAGAAGGCAGGCTGCGCCCCATCCACGCAGCACGCGGGCCACCCGAGGCGACGCGAACCGCGTCCGGGGAGGCCTCCCCGAGGGACGTCGGCGGCGGCTCATCGCCCCTCCCGCGCGGCGCGCTCCATCTGCTCCGCCGTCGCGACCGGGAACTCCGCGATGCCGTCCACCGGCACCGGCGTGCAACTCGCCATCCGGAGGCTCAGCCCGATCTGATCGCTCGTCGCGATGTAGAACGTCAGGGAGATGCGATCGCCGTAGACCAGGAAGACGTCGCTCACCGTCGTGTGGGCACGGCGCCACGTGAAGCGCCGGGTCGGCACGCCGCCGGTCGTCGGGCAGTCCCAGATCCCGGTCGGCCGCCCGTAGGTGTCGTTCATGGCCGCGAGGTGCGGCGCGATCGCGTCGGCGCTCGGGAGCATGCTCAAGATCTGCACCTGCACCAGACGCTGTCCGCCGCGCTCGAAGCCGTACATGACCTGGCCCCCGTTCTCGAGACGCTCCTCGAGCATCACGAGCCCCATCGCGCTCGTGGGAGCGGGTCCGAGCCGCGCGCCCCGGGCCTCCCGGACCTGGGCCATCGTGAACCCGAGGGCGACGTTGCCGACGACGTCGGGCATCAGGCCGCGGCTCTCCTCGACGACCTGGCCCATGCGTTCGTCGAACGCCTCCAGCCGCTCGGCCCGCTGGGCGGCGCGCTCGGCACGGTGCGCCTCGGCCTCGGCGGCGCTCCAGGCGCGAACGGCGACGATCGCCCCGACGACCAGGAGGCCGAGCGTGGCGAGGGAGAAGAGGGTGCGTCGGGTCACGGCGGCGGAGTGTACCCCGGACTGCGCGTGGGGCCCCCCCTACGCGAACCGGCCGCGCCGTGGTATCTCCCGCGCCTCATGGATATTTTCGTCGTCAGCGCGGAGATCGCGCCCTACAGCCGCTGGACCTCTCTCGGAGAGACGTGCGCGGCGCTCCCGAAGGCCCTCCGCGGGCTCGGTCACAAGGTCACGGTGCTCTCGCCGCTCTGGGCGTCGATCGACCCGTCCGCGCGGCACCTCGCGCGCCGTCTCACCAAGCTCGAGATCGAGGTCGGGGGCGAGAAGCAGGCCCTCGTGCTCTTCGACGGAAAGTCGACGGGCGGGGTCGAGCTGCAGTTCCTCGCGAACGAGACGCTCTTTCCGCGGAACGGTTCGGCGACCGAGGATTCCGCCGCGACCGCCGCGCGCTGGGGCGCGTTCGCCCGCGCGACCCTGCAGCTGCTCAAGCGCCGGGAGTCCCTGCCCGACGTGGTGCATCTCGTCGGGTGGCAGGCCGCTGCCCTCGGGGTGCTCTTGCGGGAGGACCCCGCGCTCTCGTCGATCTCGACCGTGCTGACGATCGACGACGCGCGGCATCAGGGCCTCTACGAGCGCAGCGCGCTCGAGGCCTTCGGCATCCCTTCGTCGTGGTGGCGGCTCGACGGCGTCGAGTTCTACGGAAAGCTGAGCACCTTGAAGGCCGGCATCCAGACGGCCGCTGCGATCACCGTCTCGTCGCCCTCCTACGCCCGCGAGATCCTCGAGAGCGCCGGCGGCCTCGAGGGCGCGCTGCGCGCCCGCGGCAAGGCCCTGACGGGCATCCTCGACGGCGTCGACGTGTCGGTGTGGAACTCCGCGACCGACCCCTGGCTCGAGTCCCGCTTCGACGCGGTGGACGTCGCCGGCAAGGGCGCGTACGGCAAGCACCGCTGCAAGACCGCGGCGCAGCGGGACCTCGGCTTCAGGGTCCGGGACGACGTCGCGCTCGTCGGATGCCTCGGCACCGCGGCCGACGGCCCGGGGCTCGACTCGCTCGTCGAGATCGTGCCGGCGCTGCTGAGGAACGACGTGCAGCTCGTGGTCGCCACGGAGCCCGGCTGCGACCCGGCCCGCGTCGAAGCGCTGCTCGCCCTCGCCACGCGCTGGCCCGACCGGCTCGCGGTGCGCGCGGACGTCGATGCGGGCGCCCACCACCGCCTGCTCGGCGCCAGCGATCTCTGGCTCGTCGCCGGCCTCTCGGACCCCGGAGGGGCCCGCTCGATGCAGGCCCACCGCTACGGCGCGCTTCCCGTCGCGCTCGGACAGGGCGGCACGGCCGACGCCGTCGTGGACTGCGACCCCAAGCTCGGCTCGGGGACCGGCTTCCTGTTCGAGACCCCGACCGGCACCTCGATGCTGAACGCCCTCCAGCGGGCCCTCGCGGCCCACGCCCAGAAGGACGCCTTCCGCGCCCTGCAGCACCGCGCGATGGGCGTCGAGCACTCCTGGGACCGCAGCGCCCGCCTCTTCGAGCGCGTCTACCGCGGCGTCCGCTCGGAGGTCGCCGGGCGCGCCGAGGCCGACGGCAAGGCCGCGTCCGAGGCCCGCACGTAGAGCGGTTCGAGGGTCGCGACGTCGTCCGGCCCCCTCGCCGCGAAGGCCTCCTCGGCCTCGAGCGCGAGCAATGCGCCCCGCGGCGTCTCGTACGCCCGGGGCGCCCTCACGACCGGGGCGCCGAACGCCTGCGCGAGCGCGTCGCCGTGCATCGTCAGCCCGGTGCCGACCAGCGTCGGCGTCGTGTCTCCGAGCCACGATCGCAGGCGCGCACCCATCGCCGCGGGCGACCCGTGCACCTCGTCGTGCTCGCAGTGCAAGCGTCCGGTGTCGTCCGCCCGGTACACGGCCACGAAGACCTCCCCCTTGTGGCCGTCGACCACCGGGACGCGCACCGCGCCGAACGCACCGCGGGCGATGGCCCTCGTCGTGCGCACACCGACGATCGGGGTGCCCCGCGCGAGCGCGAGTCCCTTGGCGGTCGACAGGCCGATCCGCAGGCCGGTGAACGACCCTGGGCCGAGCCCGACGGCCAGCAGATCGACGTCCCCGATGTCGAGGCCGGACGCGGAGAGCACGCGCTCCAGCTGGGGCAGCAGGGTCTCCCCGTGCCGCGCCCGGAGCTTCGCGGAGAGCTCGGCGACCGGCTCGCCGTCCACGGTGACGGCGACGACGCCCACATCTCCAGCCGTGTCGATGGCAAGGACTCGCACGGGACCGAACGTAGCCGACCCCGCGCGGCCACGCTGCCCGAACGACGGGCGCGCCTTGACGGGCCCCCGACAGGCCGACAGCCTCGCGGGCCCATGAACCTCACCGCGCGCATCGACGCCCTGGCCACCTCGCTCGAGACCCCCCTGCCGGTCGCGACGCGGAAGCGGCTCGTCGCGTTCACGCAGCTGGTGCAGACGTGGAACGCGCACCTCGACCTGACCGCCGCCCGGGAGGATGCCGCGCTCGTCGAGGTCCTCTTCGCGGATGCGATGGTCATGGCCGACCGCGCGTTCGTGCCCGAGGCGGCGCAGGTGCTCGACGTCGGCTCGGGGGGCGGGGCGCCCGCCCTTCCCTTCGCGCTGCTCCGGGAGGACGTCCGGCTGACGATGGTCGAGCCGCTCCGCAAGCGCATCGCGTTTCTTCGCACCGCGATCGGCGCCCTGGGGCTCGCCGACCGGGTGCGGGCGGTCGAGGGGCGCGTCGAGCCGGGTCGTCCCCACGCGGAGACGGGGGACGTCGCCTCCGCCCGCGCCACCTTCGCGCCGGACCTCTGGCAGAGCGCGGGGCTGGTGCTCGCGCCCGCGTGTCTCGTGTTCAGCGTGGCCGAGGTCGAGGCCGCCCCCGGGGCCCGCCTGGTCCACGTCCGTCGCTACGCGCTGCCGTGGAGCCTCGCCCCGCGCGTCCTGACCCGCGTCGAGCGGGGCTGAACGGTCGGCGGCTCTCCGCGCGCGTCGAGCGAGGCGGCACGGACCCGCATCGCCTCACCCACGTCGAGCAAGGCGACAGGGTCCGCGAGGCGACACGGTCCCGCATCGCCTCAGCCACGTCGAGCGAGGCGACACGGTCCGCGAGGCGTCAGTCTTCGCTCGAGCGGGGTCGATCGGCCGCAGCGTCCGGACGGTCGTCGCGGTCGCGCCCGCGCTCACGGCGCCCACCGCCACCGCCACCGCCACCGCCACCGCCACCGCCACCGCCAC
>CAIKNO010000531.1 GCA_903828805.1 uncultured Sandaracinus sp.
CCCTTCATGTCCGAGGTGCCGAGGCCGTAGAGGCGGCCGTCGCGCTCGGTCGCGCGGAACGGATCGCTCGACCACTTGCCCTCGTCGAAGGGCACGGTGTCGGTGTGCCCGGCGAGCACGAGCCCCCCGGGGCCCCGGCCTCGGGTGGCGATGAGGTTCGCCTTGGCGCCGCCGCCGTGCCCGTCGACCTCCATCAACTCGACCTCGAAGCCCTCGTCGTCGAGCCAGCCCGCGAGCAGGTCGATGACGGCGCGGTTGCCCATGTCGAGCTCGGGGCGCACCGAGCTGACGGACGGAGTCTCGACCAAGCGGGCGATCTGCTCGAGGACCAGGGACATCGGAGGGCGACCTTTCGCGAACGCGCACGAACGACCGGGCCGGCGAAGGGCCCGGGCTCGAGACGCAGGAGACTCAGCCCCGCGCGGCGAGGATGCGCTCGACGTCGTCGATGCGCTTGGGGATGTGGCCCGTGAGGTTGCGATGACCGTCCGCGGTCACGAGGATGTCGTCCTCGATGCGGACGCCGATGCCCCGGAACTCGGGCGGCGCCTTCGCGTCCCGCGCGACGTAGAGGCCCGGCTCGACGGTCAGCAAGAAGCCCGCCTCGAGCGGACGCGGACGGGTCGCGGGGCCTGTGCCCTCGTAGACGGCGTACGAGCCGACGTCGTGCACGTCCATGCCGAGCCAGTGGGACGTGCGGTGCATGTAGAACGCCTTGTAGCGCTCGCGCGCGAGGGCCTCGTCGAGCGGACCCTCGAGCAGGCCCATCTCGATCATGCCCGCGGTCAGCACCCGCACCGTGAGCTGGTGCACCTCGTCGAGCGTGACGCCCGGCCGCACCGCCGCGATGGCCTGCTCCTGCGCATCGAGCACGCACGCGTAGACCGCGCGCTGCGCCGGCGAGTACGTGCCGCTCACCGGGAAGGTGCGCGTGACGTCCGCGGCCTGGTAGCCCCACTCGCCGCCCGCATCGATCAGCAGCAGGTCACCGTCCTCGAGGCGCCGATCGTTCTTGCGGTGGTGCAGGATGGTCGCGTTCGGTCCCGAGCCGACGATCGACTCGTAGGCCGGACGCTCGCAGCCGTGACGCCGGAACGAGCGGGTGATCTCCGCCTCGACCTCGTACTCGTAGGCCCCGGGCCGCGCGACGTGCATCGCGTTCGTGTGCGCCTCGAGCGTGGCGGCCACCGCGCGCTCCATCGCCGCGGTCTCGTACGCCGACTTCACGAGCCGCAGCGGGTGCACGACGGCGGACACGTCGACCAGCTCGGTGGGCGCGAGCACCTGCATCCGCTGCCGCCTGCGGGTCACGCCGAGCGCGGCGAGGAGGCGCGCATCCATCGCGGGGTCGCGGCCCAGCGAGCAGAGCAGGCGCGGCGCGTTGCCGAGGTAGCCCGGCAGGCGCTCCGCGAGCTCGGAGATCGGGAAGGCCGCGTCCGCGCCGAGGCGGGCGCGGGCGCCCTCGACGCCGACGCGCGGGCCATCCCACGTCTCGCGCTCGGGATCCCGGGGTCGCACGAAGAGCACGTAGCGGTGCTCGGCGTGCCGGTTCGTCAGCACCGCGACCGACTCCGGCTCGTCGAGGCCGGTGAGGTAGAAGAAGTCGCTGTCCTGCCGGTACGGATGCTCGACGTCGTGGTTCCGGATGTGCACCGGCGCTGCGCCGAGGACCGCCACGCCGGCGCCGAGGGCCTGCAGCACGGCGGCGCGGCGCGCCTCGAGCTCGGCGTGAGAGGGGACCGGAGAGACCAGGCCGTCGTTCATGCGGCGCAGTGTGTACGAACCTGCGGGCGCTGAGAAGCGCGCGCCGACGCCCCGGCCGGAACCCCCGGCGGGCGGCGGCCCAGGCGTCACCCCTCCGCGCCCGCTCGAGCCCCGGGACGCAGCGCGCGCCCTCGCCGCACCGCGCGCCCCGGCCGCATCGCCCGCCCCGGCCGCATCGCCCGCCCGCACCGGGGCGCGGGCGTCACGGCACCGCGCGGTCCCGAACCACGCCGAC
>CAIKNO010000532.1 GCA_903828805.1 uncultured Sandaracinus sp.
CCGGCGTGCCGCCGGTCAGGCCCAGCAGGCCGGTGAAGCCGGTCGGCGTCATCGTGAGCGTCACGCGCCGCGGGCCGCCGAGCTGGAACGTGTAGTACACGTCCGCGCCGGTCGCGCCCGAGCTGCCGTCGTCGTTGGTCAGGCCGTAGGTGTTCGCGGTGAACGCGGCGCTCCGGTCCACGGGCGCGGTGAGGTCGCCGACGAGGTACGCAGTTCCCCTGGTGTCGTTGCCCGAGCCGACACCGATCGAGGTCGTCTCGAGGTCGAGCCGGTAGCTGCCCGCGCCGGTCAGCGAGTCGACGCGCACGGTATATGTGCCAATGGGAAGGTCGGCGGTGATCTGCTCGGCCACCCCGGCGCCGGCCGCCGAGGCGAGGCTCGAGAACGGGCCGGTCAGCTGGAGCAGGCCATCGACGCCGACGGCCGGCTGGAGCGTGAGCCGGACCCGGCGCGCCGAGCTCAGCTGGAAGGTGTAGTACGCGTCGCTGCCGGCGCCGCCCGACGAGGCGTCGTCGTTGTAGAGGCCGGTGGTGTTGCCGCTGAAGGAGTAGCTGCGGTCGCCGCCGACCGGCGTCAGGTCACCGACTGCGTACGGCACGGACGGGGCGGACGTGTCGTAGAAGAGCTGCGTGGTCTCGAGCTCCAGGCGGTACGCGCCCGAGCCGCCCGCGAGCGCGTCCACGCGCACGGTGTACGTCCCCGCGGGGAGGTTCTGGGTGGTCTCCTCGGGGGCGCCGACGCCCGCGCCGCTCACGGTGACCGGCACGAAGCCGACCGGGCCCGTCAACGTCACGAGCGCGTCGAAGCCGGTCGGGAAGACCGAGAGGCGCACCTTGCGCTGGCTGCCCACCGAGAACGTCGCGTAGGCATCGCGACCGGTCGCCAGGAGCGTGCTGTCGTCGTCGCTCAGCAGAGCGGTCGACGCCGTGTAGGCGAAGCTGCGATCCCCGCCGACCGGGGTGAGGCTGCCGATGCCATAGGCCGTCGCCGCCGTGTCGTGGAAGAGGGCCGTCGTCTCGAGGTCGAGCTGGTAGGCGCCCGACGCGCCCGCGAGCCCGTCGACGCGCACGATGTAGGTGCCGGCGTTCAGGTTCTGGGTGAGCGTCTCGGTGCCACCGCTCGCCGCGGCGCTGGCGATGAGGTTCACGCCCGGGCCGCTGAGGCCGAGCAGCCCGTCGAAGGCCGGCGTGCGCATCGCCACGCGCACCTGACGCGGCGAGGCGAGCGTGAAGCTGTAGTAGACGTCCGCGCCGGTCGCCGTCGAGGCGGGGCCCGCGGGCACCGTGCTCGAGTCGTTGTCGAAGAGGCCCGTCGTGGTGCCGGAGAACGAGTAGCTGCGGTCGCCCGCCCCCGGCGTCAGGTCCACCGGGCCGTAGGCCGTGGCCGCCGTGTCGTGGGACACGCCGGCGCTCAGCTCGACGTCGAGGCGGTACCGACCCGCGGTCCCGCCCACGCCGTCGATCCGCACGGTGTACGTGCCCGCGCCGAGGTCGAGCGTGCGCTCCTCGAACGCGCCCGGGCCACCGACGGACGTGGTGTCGGTCGCCCCGAGGGTGCCGCCCGAGATCGCGAGCATCGGATTGAACGCCAGGTCGATCGGCGTGACGCGGGCGCGCACCCTGCGCGTGCCGGTGAGCTGGAACGTGTAGTAGACGTCGGGACCGAGGCCCGCGGCGTCGTTGTCGTTCAGGCCGACCGTGGTGCCCGAATACGACGCGCCGCGATCGCCGCCGACGGGCGTCAATGAGCCCATGTCGAACGCCGTCGTGGTCACGTCGTGCTGGATGAGCGAGGTCGTGACGTCGAGGTTGTAGACGTACGAGCCGCCGGTCGCGACGCCATCGACGCGCACCGTGTAGGTGCCCGCGGTCAGCTCCTGCACCACGGTGACCGCGGCGCCGACGCCCGCGCCCACCTGCGTGATAGGCGCGCCGAGCCCGCCGCCCGAGAGCGTCAGGACGGCCGTGTATCCGGTCGGCGTGTACGTCAGCTGCACGCGCCGCGGCGACGTCAACTGGAATCGGTAGTAGCCGTCCGGCCCGGTCGCGGTCGACGTCGCGTCGTCGTCGATCAGGTTCTGAAGGTTCCCGGTGTAGAGCGGGCTGCGGCCCGGCGAGGGCAACGCGAGGTCGCCCATGTCCCGCGGGCTCGCGGCGGTGTCGAAGAAGCGCTGCACCGGCTTCAGGTCGAGCTGGTAGCTCCCGGCGCCGGTCGTGCCGGTCGCGTTCGTGCCATCCACCCGAACCAAGAAGTTGCCCGCGCCGAGGCTGAGCGACGCGCGCTCCGGCAGGCCCGCGCCCGCCGCGTCGAGGACCACCGGCGTCAGGCCGGTGCCGGTCACCCCGACGAGTCCGTCGAAGCCCGCGCCCGGGGTGAGCGTGAGCTCCACCACCCGCGGCGAGGTCAACGAGAACCAGTAGTAGACGTCGCGCCCGTTGCCGGTCAGCGCCACGCCCTCGGTCGAGTCGTCGTCGATGAGCCCGGCCGTGGAGCCGGCATACGACACCGAGCGGTCGCCGGCGACCGGCGAGAGATCGCCGACCGCGTAGGCCGCCTCGGTCGGGAACGGCGCAGCCGTGGCCGGCCCGGCGCAGGTGCCGGTCAGCGCCGAATTCGTGATCCCGCCGGTGACGCCCGTCGCCGGGTTGGTCGGGTCGAGGATCGCGCTGGCCGCGGAGCTGTTCAGGTAGAACTTGTACTGCTGCGGGCCATCGGGCACCGGCAGCGTCACCGACCAGCGGCGCGCCGCCGCGTCGAGCGTCATCGGCGCGGCGGTCGCCGACCAGCCGTTGAACGACGCCGCCACCGTGACCGACCCGTACACGGCCGCGCCGGGATCGAAGGTGAACGTGCGCCGGCAGCCGGAGGCCACCGTGCCCAGATCGTGGTCGAGCCGCGACGTCGTCAGCTGCAGCTGGTACGCGCCCGCCGCGGCCGCGCTCGCGCCGTCGATCCGCACCACGTAGGTGCCGGGGAGCAGGTCGCGGGTGAACTCCTCGGTGGCGCCCGACGCGCCCGCGTTCTGGACGACCGGCAGGATGGCCGGCGAGCCGCCGGTGAAGCCGAGCACCGCGTCGAACCCGGTCGGCAGGACGGCGAGCCGCACCCGGCGCGGGGTCGCGAGCGAGAACGTGTAGAACACGTCGGGACCCGCGGCGGAAGTGTCGTCGTTCGCCAGGCCGACCGTGTTGCCGGAGAACCACACGCTGCGGTCCGGGCCGGCCACCGGCGCGAGCTCGCCGATCGAATAGGCGGTCGCGCCGGTCTCATGCTGGCGCGTCCCGAGGTTCTCGAGCGTCAGCGTGTAGGTGCCGCCGCCCGCGCCGTCGACCTTGATGAGGTAGGTGCCGGCGGCGGTGAAGTTGATCACCTGCTCGTCGAGCCCGCCCGCGCCGCCGGTCACGGTGGACTCCACCGTGCCGCCGGTCACCGTGACGTTGCCGTCGAAGCCCGCGCCCGACTGGAGCTGCACGCGGATCCGCGCCGCCCGGCCGAGGGGCATCGCGTAGTACACGTCGGGTCCGGTCGAAGCGAGGTCGTCGACGAGGCCGACCGTGGTGCCCGAGTAGCGCGCGCTGGCGTTCACGCCCGCCGCGGTCGCGAGATCCGGCGTGGTGTACGCCGCGCCCACCGGGAACGGTGCGACGGTCGCCGGCCCGGGGCAGGTGCCGGTGACGGCGGAGTTGCCGCCGGCCGTCGCCGCGTTGAGCGGGTCGAAGAGGTAGGTCGCGCCGTTGACGAAGAACTTGTACTGCTGGGCGCCGTCGGCGACCGGCAGCGTCGTCCACCAGCGGTTCGAGGCCGCGTCGAGCACCATCGGGTTCGCGGTCGTGGACCACCCGTTGAACGTGCCCGCGACCGTCGCGGAGGTGTAGGCGGTCGGGTAGTTCGGCAGGCTGAACGAGCGCCGGCAGGTCGCGGCGACCGTGCCGAGATCGTGGTCGAGATCGCTCGTCTGCACCTGCAGGTCGTAGGGACCCGCGGTGCCGTTCATGCCGTCGACGCGCAGCGAATAGGAGCCCGGGAGCAGGTCCTGCGTGAACTCCTCGACGACCGCCGCCCCGAGGCGGTTCTGGCCGACCGCGAGGATGGCGGGGCTGCCGCCGTAGAGCACGAGCAACGCGTCGAGCGCGCCGCTCGCCGGGGCGAGCACGAAGCGGACGCGCGCCGGCTGCGAGAGCGTGAACTCGTAGAACGCGTCGGGGCCCGAGGCCGTCCCGGTCAGGCCGAGCGGCACGCTCGCGTCGTCGTTCATCAGACCGGTCGTGTCGCCGGTGTAGCGGCGGCTCGAGAACACCCCCGCGGCGGTCGCGAGGTCGCCCATCCCGTAGGGCGTGAGCGCCGTGTCGAAGGCCAGCGCCGAGGGCTCGATGCGGAGCTCGTAGGGGCCGGTCGCTGCGCCGATGCCGTCGGCGCGGACGAGGTAGGTCCCCGGCGCGAGCAGCCCGGACCACGACTCGGTGCCCGCGCCGGCGACCGCGTTCGCCACGGTCGCGGTGAAGCCCGCGGGGCCCGTCAGGCCGAGCAGCGCGTCGTGCGCGCTCGTGATCAACGACACGCGCACCGAGCGCGCCTCGGTCAGCGTGAAGCGGTAGAAGACCTCGGCGCCGTTCGCCGCGACCGCCGTGCCGCCCGAGGACGAGTCCTCGTCGAGCAGCGCGGTCGTGTTGCCGGTGAAGCGGACGCTCGTGGAGGCCCCGGCCGCGGGGCTGAGGTTGCCCGCGTCGTAGGCGGCCTCGACCGGGTACGCCGACACCGTGCCGGTGCCGGTGCACGCGACGACGATCGACGAGTTGGTCCCGCCGAAAGCGTCGAGCGCGGTCGGTGCGGCCGGATCGAGGATGTAGGTCGCGGCGTTGCCGAGGAACTTGTACTGCTGCGCGCCGTCGGGGACCTGCGTCGTCAGCGTCCAGCGGCCGGTCGCGCCGTCGTAGGCCATCGGCCACGCGGCGGGGACCGACCAGCCGTTGAAGGTGCCGATGACGGACATCGTCTGCCACGCGCCCGCGGCCGCGGCGTAGGTGAAGGTCCGGGTCCGGCAGGAGCGCGGATCGGTCCCGAGCTCGTGGACGAGCTTCGTCGTCTCGAGGTCGAGGCGGTACACGCCCGACGCGCCCGCGAGGCCGTCCACGCGCACCACGAAGGTGCCCGCCGGCAGGTCACGGGTGATCTGCTCGACGCCGACACCCACGACGTTGTTCTGCGCGATGGGCGTGATCGCCGGGGTGCCGCCGGTCAGGCCGAGGACGCCGTCGAAGCCGGTGGTCACGGCCACGCGGACCCGGCGCGGCGCGCCGAGCGAGAACGTGTAGTAGACGTCCGCGCCGTTCGCGCCGAACGACACCGGGGGCGCGATCCACGACGAGAGCGAGTCGTTGTTCGTCAGACCCAGGGTGGTGCCGGAGTACGCGACGCTGCGGTCCACCCCGGCCACGGGCGCGAGGTCACCGATGGCGAAGGCGGTCGACGAGAGGTCGTGCGCCGGCGAGCCCATCGTCGCGAGCAGCAGCGTGTACGCGCCCCCCGTCGGACCATCGACGCGCACCGTGTAGGTGCCCGGCGTGAAGTCGCGGATCTCCTCGTCGAATCCGCCGGCGCCGCCGACGACGCTCGACACGAGCGTGCCGCCGCTGACCCCGAACGCGCCGTCGAAGGGCGAGGTCGAGGTCATCCGGATGCGCACGCGCCGCGCGTTGGTCAGCGAGAACGTGTAGTACGCGTCGGGGCCGGCGGGCAGCTCGTTGTCGTTGAGGCCCGAGGTGTTGCCGGAGTACGAGACGCTGACGTCCGGACCGCCGAGCGGCGAGAGGTTCGGCGCGCCGTACGCGATGGCCGAGGTGTCGTGGCGCAGCTCGGTCGACTCGAGGTCGAGCCGGTAGGTGCCTCCGCCGCCGGTGAAGCCGTCGACCCGCAG
>CAIKNO010000533.1 GCA_903828805.1 uncultured Sandaracinus sp.
CCCCCGGCGCCAGAAACCGCGCCGCCGCCACCGCCGCCGCCGCAGGAGGCCTGCTCGAAGTCCGACGCGCAGTTCGGACTGGCCGAGCGCGCGCCGCCCGGACCTGCCGAAGGCCCTTCGCCCGGGGTCCCGGCACTTCCCGCGCCGCCCCCGCCACCGGCACCGGAGTCCGCCGTGCCCGCGGCTCCGCCGGTCGCGCCCGCAGCCGCCTGACCGGAGAGGCCCCCGGCCGAGCCGCCGGAACCGGGCCCCGCCAGGCTGGCTGCGACGTCGAGGTCACCCTCGAGGTCGACACTTCCAAACACGAGCCATCGGACGGGCTCTCCGGCCATTCGACCGCGGAACGTGCCACCCGGCGCACTCGACGCGGATGATGCGAACAACGTTCCCTGAATGGCGGCATCGGAACCGGCGTTGCTGACCGTGTCGACCGGCCACACGCCGATGAGCACTTGGCGCTCCTCACCGTCGCGAAGGCGTACCCTCAGAAAGTCGTTCATCGAGTCGGCCGGCCGCGGAATTCGAACGAGAGGCGGGCGCAGGTCGAGCACCTCGAGAACCACTCCGCACCGGTCTCGGTGACAGAGAGAAGAGACGACGCGAAGAGAGCTCGACGAATCACGGGTCGAGATGACCGCACCTTCCAGGTCGGACTCGGCGTCGCTCTCGATGACGGTGACGAAGTGCTCCTGGCCCTCGTAGGCGACGATGTTGGTCGCGCTCAGCGACCGAACGACCGGTCCACCGTCCACCCCGACGACCGGTGTTGCCTCACCGCCGCAGCCGCTCAGTGCCGCGGCCACCAAGACCGAGCGAGCCACGCTCGAACGGGTTCGCATCAGGGGAGCCTGCGCCGTCGTCGTGTTCATCAGACAGGTTCGTCGGGTCACGTACGCTCCGTTCCACCAGCGGTCACGCCTTCATCGAGCGGAGCCCGGCGATCATTCGAGGGTCGCGAACGTCGGCGTGGAACTCACCTGCCATCCCCCGCCGTCCGAGCCTCGAGACTCCGTGCTCTCTTGCACAGCGACCGGAACCGGGACCCCCCGGGAGAGGCTTGACGAGCTCTCGACACGGGCAGAGAGCCACCCACGAGCGAGCGGGACTTCAGTCCCGGACTCGCTCGATGTAGAACCCGTCGTAGCCGGCGCCGTAATCCTCGTCGCCGGCGGCGAAGAGCACCATCCGAACGTTGCCCCGCTGCAGGGCGCGAAGCGCAATCGGCAGGACGAGGGCTTCGCCAGCGCCTGCTTCCGAGGTTTCGGCTGCGCCCGCAGGGTCGGTCGTGCTCGGCCCCTCGACGGCGCCACCGCCGACCGCCTGCTCGAGCAACGCGTCGATGCCTCCGCCCGCCTCGGCTCCTTGTGCGGACGGCACGGCACTTTGTGCGGACGGCACGGCGCTCGACGGCGGCGTTGCCGCGGGCGCGGATGTCGACGGGGCGCTCGCAGCTGCTGGCGGGGCACCCTCTTCAGGACGCTCGCTGGCCGCTTGTTGGGCCTGCGAAATCGGGCTGATCGGCTCAGGAATCACATCGATCGTCCGCGATCCGGTGCCGACCTCGGCGATGATCGGCTCGATCCGCTGAAGGGCCCACTCGATCGCCGCCTGACGCTGCGTCGGGTCCTCGTCCGTGACCATCGTCCGGTTCTCGAGTTCGTACCAGCGCGAAAACCCCTTGTTGGGCATCAGCACTTCGACGCGCTCCATCCGGCCGCGCTCCAGTCGAATCCGCAGCAGCACGTGCATCTGCCGCTCGATGCGGGTCGCACCCGGAACCGGGATCGCGTAGTGCGCGCGGTAGTGCTTCAGGCAGGCATCGGCGTCGCACAGCGGCGCGGGTTCCTGACCGAACGCTTGCGAGAACTCGGGATTGCCGCGGGCCACTTGCCCGATCGTCGCGCCGAAGTTTCGGATGCTCAGCAGCGTACGGGTCCAGAACTGCACCGCACGCGTGACCCAGAGTCGACGGTCGACCGCGGCCTGCTCCCGGCGGTCCTGCTGCAGTTGGACCACGTGCTCCTGCTCGGTCTCGCGCCGCTCCGACACGGTGCTCACGGCCGCGAGGCGCTGCTGCGCCTGCTGCACGTACGTCCCATCGGGATACGCCGACAGGTAGAACCGGAGACCGTCCGCGCTCGCGTTGTGACCGGCCCAGACTTCTTGCTCACGGCGTGCGCGTTCGGCCGTCACCTCGGCGCTCCAGATGCCGCTGGGATGGCTGCTCGCATACTGCTGAAGAGCGGCGAGGCGAGCGTTGTCGTCCGAGGCCTCCCGGACGCGACGGTACGCGCGGTACTCGTCGTGCGTCGCGATCGTCGCACATCCGGGTGCGCCGAAGGCGAGGGTCGCCCCGATGGTCAGGACCGAAATGGTTCGTCGGATGGCCATCAGATTCCCCCCGGGCAAAGCGCCTGGCATTCAGGAAGGGCAGACTCGGCGGTGCCGACGCGGGTCGCGTCGACGAGGGCGTCGAGGCAGGCGTTCGCCGTCGAACTCGACGGAGCGCAGCCCACGGGCCAGTTGCGACCTTCGCATCCGGTGGCGATGGAGCCGACACACCCGGAGTATCCGGGGCCATCGAGTCGCCCCGCCGCCTGATCGCGGGCGCAGATGCGGGCTTCGTAGTCGACGCAGAACTGTTCCGGGTCCACGGACCCCGCGCTCGCACTGCAGCCGCCGATCTGGCCCGGCGTCGGGCCGCCGAGGGCAAGCGCCATCACCGACAGCACGACGCTGCGGAAGGCCAGCGTCCGCAGGGAGGCCATACGGGGACTCTGGTTGGTTGAGGAGGACATCACGGCAGCACCTCGTAGTCGAACACCAAGCCGCCCTCGACGCTGACCGTCGGCCAGATGGAGTCTGCAGAGCCGACCCACATCGCCGCGTTGGCTGCGGCGTAGATCCCAAGCCCATGGAGGAACTTGAACACCGCGCCCGCCTGCAGTTCCGCGCCCCAGTTGAACGCGAACGATTCACGGGCCGCGTTCCCGGACACCGCAGAGAACGACAGAGGGACGCCCACCGCCGCCATCACCTGGAACCAGTCGCTCAGCCACAGCCGGAACAAGTATCGAGGGGAAAGAACCCACTGACCAAACGGGTCGATGCCCTCCCCCGTCGTGCCATCGGGCGCCAGGTTCGAACCGATCCCGAGCCCCACGCCGTGCTGGAAGGTTTCTCGGGAATCGAACAGGTAGCCAGCCTGGAGCTGCAGGTACGCCGGTGAAAAGCGGCACCCCTCGCGCCCGGGGACGCCGGGGTCGCAGACGTCCGCGTGTGCGAGCATGCGCACCGTGCCACCCGCGCCTGCGCTCGCGAACACGGTGCCATACCGGTGCTCCGCAGGAGCCTCTGGCCTCGATTCGGAGTCCGGTGCTGGCTCTCCCCAAGCGTATCCCTCGCGCGAGCGCCCGGCGGATTCGCTCTCAGGCGATCCCCCCTGGGCAAGGGCGGAGGTTGGGAGGACGAACGCTGATGCGAAGACCAGCGCAGACCACGGTGACAAGCGAGGCGACAGCACGGTCGGGGAAGCTAGAGTACCCCTTGGACGGGGTCAAGCGTCGGGGGCCGACGGGACGCGACGGATCTCGCGGGCGCGGTGGACGCATGATATGCCCCGCGCGTGACGAAGTTCCTCGGCGGATTCGCCTGTGCAACGGTCCTCTGGGCAGGCGTCGCCGCCTACGCGCACGCACGTTTGGGTTGGGGGCCGCCGGCCGAGCCGGAGGCGGTCGAGACCACGGAGGTCGCCGTCGCCGACGCACCGCCTCTCGAAGCGACCCCCGTGCGGCGCAGGTCCTCGCGTTCGGGGCGACGACGGGCGGATCCGGGCGCCGAGGGTACGGCCGGCGTCGCGGCCGGCGGAGACGTGGTCACCGGTGACGACCTCCGCGAAGACGAGCCTCGGATGATCGACGGCGACGGAACCGGCGGCGAGCAGCAACTGAGCGGAGGTCAAGTCGAGGCCGCGTTCGATGGCGCGATGGGCCGGGTTCGTCGGTGCTTCCTGCTCGTCGAGGGGGACGCGCCCTTGCGCGGGCGGCTGACGTTCGGGCTCCGGATCGCGCCGAGCGGTCGTGTCGGCGCGGTGCAGTTGTCGGGGCCGACGTCGCTCACGTCCGGTGACGCGGGTCAGTGTCTGCGAGACGCTGCCAGGACGATGACCTTCCCCTCGTTCGACGGGCCTGAGATGGTGGTCCGCTACCCGATCGTTCTCGAATGATGAGGGACGAACCGAGGCTCGACGGCCGGGGCGAGTGGATTGCGCGCGGGGTGCTCGCGCTGAGCGCGGTTGCGACGTTCGGGTGGGGCGTTCCCGGGCAGCTGGTCTCCACGTGGGACGACGGCCGATTCCTGATCGACAATCCGGACACCACGGAGGTCTCTCTTCGCGCGCTGCGGTCGATCGTTCTCGGGGTGCACTTTCAGGCGTACCACCCTCTGCACCTGCTTTCGTACTGGATGGACGTGCCTTGGGTCGGGACCCACGGTCCGACCATTCACGCCGTCAACGTCGCGCTGTGGTGCGTGGTCCTCGGCGTGGTGCAGGCCCTCTTCCGCCGGCTCGGGCTCGCGCTGGTGCCCGCGACGCTGGCGACCCTCCTCTTCGGCGTTCACACCGTCCACGTCGAGGCCGTGACCTGGGCGACGGGGCGAAAGGAGATCTTCGCGATCGGTCTGGCGTCGGCGAGCGCCCTCGCCCATCTGACCTCGACGCGATGGGACGATCGGCGGGCGTGGCTTGCGCGCGTCTTGTTCGTCCTCGCGGCGCTCGCGAAGACGACGGTGCTGCCCCTGCCGGCGGTGCTGACGCTGGCAGACGTCGTGTTGCGACGACGCCCGGTCCGCGAGGCCCTTCGGGGACAGCTTCCAAGCCTCGTCGTGGCCATGGGATTGGGCCTGGCGGTGGTGACGATCTGGTCCGATCATCACATGATTCGCGGTTCCGGGTCGGCGCGCGGCGACACCTCGTGGCTCGTTCCGGGCACGGTCGCGCATCATCTGCTGACAGCGCTCTGGCCCGCGCGGACGTCGCCTCTCTATCCGCTGACACGAGAAGCGCCGGTGGCGTTCCTGCCGACGTGGATCGCGTGTGGCCTGCTGGCGGCCGCGCTCGCTTGGGCGTGGCGGGCCCGCCGTTCGGCGCTCGGCGCGCGGGCGTTGTTCGGAATCGCGACGTTCCTGTTGCTGCTTGCCCCCGTGAGCAACGTCGTGCCGCTCTACTTCCAGTGGCAGGACCGCTACCTCTGCTTCCCGCTGATCGGCCTCGCATTCGTCGCCGGTGCGCTGGTCCAAGCGGCGCCTCGACCGGCGCTGGCCTGGGGACTCGTAGGCCTCGCCGTGCTCGGCCTCGGCGCTCGCACCGCACAGTACGCGGTCGCGTGGCGCTCCGATGTGGCGCTGTGGGAGAACGCGGTGGGGGCGCAACCGCGCTCGTTCTATGCGTGGATCAAGCTCGGCGAAGTGAGACGCGACGCCGGCCAATTGGCTGGCGCTTTGCGGGCGTACGCCCGCGCGATCGAGGTCGCGCCGGGCCTGCGTCTAGGGCACGCGGCGTTCCTGTCGGCGCTCATTCGACGGGACGAGATGCGGTTTCACCTCCCGTCCGACAGGGCCGCGCTCGACGCGCAGCGTTTCATGGAGCGCATGGACGATTCTGTCCGACTTCGCGAGCTCGCAGGCGAACTGGCGGAGGCTGGGTACCGCGATGGGGTGACGTTCGTTCTCGGCCGCGCGTTCGATGTGGAGCCCGTCACGGACGAGCAGTTCGAACGCGCTGCACTCACTCAGCTTCATCGGCAGAACAGGTGGCTGGCGAGGTTCTACGTGTCGCGCCTCCGTCGCCCGCCGTTGATGCCCGAGCTGCAGCGGTATGTGGCGGCGCAACGCGCCCGCCTCGAGCGAGAGCGCGATGCGGCGGTGCCCGTGAACGCGCCGGCACGGACGTTCCCCTCGGACCCGACGCCCTGACGCGCGGCGCTGACTGGCCCCTGCGCCTCGGGCGGCGGTTCGGCGAATCCGAGCGTCACTCGCCCCGAAAGAGAGGCTTTCGTTTCTCGGAAAAGGCCCGCAGCGCCTCCGTGCGGTCCTTGGAGACGAGGGTTCGTTCGTAGCAAGCACGCTCGAACGAGAGCCCCTCCTCGAGGGGGAGATCGGAGGCCGCATCGATCGCAGAAAGGGCCGCGGCGATGGCGATCGGCGCGGCCTCCAGGAAGGGCTGAGCCCATTCGAGCGCGGCCTCGAGCGCACGTTGTCCCGGTGCCGCAAGCCGGTTGACCAGGCCGTAGGCGAGGGCTTCCTCCGCCGTGAGTCGGCGGGCGAAGAGAACCAGCTCCTTGACCTTCGATGCGCCAATCTCGCGCGCGAGCCGCTGGGTGCCACCCGCGCCGGGGATGATTCCGAGGGAGGTCTCGGTCAGTCCCATGGTGGCCGTGCGCGACGCGATGCGCAGGTCGCACGACAGCGCCAGCTCGAGCCCTCCCCCGAAGGCCACGCCCTCGATCGCCGCGATGACCGGCACGGGCATGGCGTCCAGGTCGCGGAAGCACACGCGGTAGAGGGAAAGGAAGTCACGAACTTCCTCCTCCACCATCCCCTGTCGCTCCTTCAGGTCGGCGCCTGCACAGAAAGCCTGGTCTCCGGCACCCGTCACGATCACGGCGCGAAGCGAGGCGTCGCGGGCGCCCTCCCGCGCCAGACGCCCGATTTCTCGCACGACCGAGCGAGACAGTGCGTTGCGGCGATCGGGACGGTCAATCGTCCAGATCGCGATGCCGCCGCGGCGCTCGACCGTCACGCCGACGGACCCTCCAGCTGTCTCGATCTCCCGTTCGACCTGGCTCATCACGGACCTCCGACCGCCGCCCTACCCCGAGCCACCGAGCCAGGTCAAGCGAGCGTCCTCGCCCTCAGAGGCGAGCGGAGACCGGAGGCGACGTGGCCCCGACCGTCATGTCGCCGTGGGATTGCGGACCAGGTGCACCACGGCGGCGAGGGGCACACGGCGGCGAGGGGCACACGGCGGCGAGGGGCACACGGCGG
>CAIKNO010000534.1 GCA_903828805.1 uncultured Sandaracinus sp.
CGGCCTTCTTCGCGGGCGCCTTCTTGGCGGCGGCCTTCTTCGCGGGCGCCTTCTTGGCGGCGGCCTTCTTCACGGGCGCCTTCTTGGCGGCGGCCTTCTTCGCGGGCGCCTTCTTGGCGGCGGCCTTCTTCGCGGGCGCCTTCTTCGCAGCGGTCTTCTTAGCAGCCATGGAACGACCTCCTTCAGGGTCTGGGCATCGGCCCGACGTGGGCCATCAGCTTCACGTACCGTATTGTCACGTCACTCCACCTGTCAAGCCTGGCCGCCCCATAATTATGCATCAGTTAGCATTGAGTGTGCGCGGAGTTGCCATGATTTGCGCGAACCCATCGATCTTTCTCGGGTTTTTCGCGTGACAACGAAATCCAAACGATTCGCAGAACCCCCCCGACGCTCGACCTGGCGAGAGATCGCGCCCTACTTGCCGCGTCGGGATCGGGCCAGCTACGGTCGGGCCAGCTACGGTCGAGCCCGCGGAGATCGACGCCCGGCGGAACCTGCCCCTCCGTGAAGAAGAACAGCATGCGCACGACGACGCTCGCACTGATGGCCTTGATGCTCGGTGGCACACTCGCCGGGGGCTGTAATCCCCACGACGCGCGTGACATCGCCCGGATCGCGGATCTGGAGGCCCAGCTCCGCGATGCGCAGGGCGAAAGAACCCGACTCGACACCCGAATTTCCGAGATCGAGGGGCAGAACGCCGAGATGGTCGCCCGCCTCCGGGCGCTCGGGCAGAGCGTCGAGGACCTGGAGTCCGCGAGGGCCACGCTCGAGAGCGAGCGCACGGCGCTGCGTGGGACGCTCGACGAGACCGAGCGGGCGCTCGAGGAACTCCGCGAGCGCGAACGGCAGCAGCAAGCCCGACTCGCGACGTTCCGGGCCATGCTGGAGCGGTTCCGGGCGATGATCGACGCCGGCCGCTTGCGGGTCCGCATCGTGCGCAACCGCATGGTCGTCGAACTTCCGGACAACGTGCTCTTCGATTCCGGCGACTCCGAGCTGCGCGAGCAGGGCCAGGCGACCCTCGCCGAGGTCGCGACGGTCCTGCGCACCATCGACGGGCGACAGTTCCAGGTCGCCGGCCACACCGATGACGTGCCGATCCACTCCCGTCGTTTCCCGTCGAACTGGGAGCTCTCGACGGCCCGCGCGGTCAGCGTGGCCCGCTTCCTCCTCGAGCAAGGCATCCCGACCGAGCGCATCAGCGCGGCGGGCTACGCCGAGAGCCAGCCGATCGACATGACGGGCACGCCCGAAGGACGGGCACGCAACCGCCGCATCGAGATCCAGCTCGTCCCCAACCTCGACGAGCTTCCCGACCTGTCGTCCCTCGTCGGAGAACGCGGAGAAACGAGCGGCCACTGAGCGTTCGTCGGCTCTGCACCATCGACGTCGGATCGCACGCCCTGCTGGCCCTCGTGGCGGAGGCGGGCCCCGACGGCGGCCTCCGCGTCGTCGACGAACTCTCGACGTTCAGCCGTCTGGCGGAGGGGCTCGAGCGCACCGGCGCCTGCTCGCCGGACGCCATCGAGCGGCTCATGTCGTGCCTCCGCGCCGTCGCGCGGAAGGCCGCGGCGCACGGCGTCGAGGAGATCGTCGGGGTCGGTACGAGCGCGCTGCGCCGGGCCACGAACGCCCACGAGATCCTCGAGCGGGCGCGGCGGGAGCTGGGCATCGAGATCACGGTCGTCTCGGGCGAGCGCGAAGCCGCGCTGACGTTCCGCGGTGCGCTCGCCGGGCTGCCGGGCCCGTCCGGCGACTTCACGGTCCTCGACGTGGGCGCCGGGAGCACCGAGCTGGCCTGCGGCCGGGGCGCCGAGCTTCTCGCGGCCGCGAGTCTCGAGCTCGGCTCGACCCGGCTCTTCGAACGGCACCTCCGGACCTGCCCTGCCCGTCCATCGGAGATCGGCGCGCTCATCGCCGACATCGACGCCGCGCTCGACGCGTCTCCCGTCGCCCCGCGCGGCCCGCTCGTGGCGCTCGCGGGCTCGGCGTGCTCGGCGGCGGCGCTCGCGCTGGGACGCCCACGTCATGAGCCCGCGGAGATCCATGGCCTGGTCGTTCCGACGTCGGCGTCCACGGCCCTGGCCTGTCGGCTGGCCTTCTCGAGCCTCGCCGACCGGCTCGTCCTCCCCGGGTTGCCGCCGGAGCGCGCCCCGATGCTCGTCGCGGGCACGATGATCCTCGCCCGCGTCGCCGCACGCAGCGGCGTCGAGTCATGGCAGTTCTCGCGCGGCGGCGTC
>CAIKNO010000535.1 GCA_903828805.1 uncultured Sandaracinus sp.
CATGCCGGAGCGTCGCGTCCACGCTCGCGGGATGGGCGCAGAGCGCGATGCGACGGCCGGCAAGCCGCGCGCACGCCGCCGGATCCCCCGCAGCGATGCGGTCCAGGCCCGTACGCACCGTCATCCGGCCGTCATCCCCGTGCCGGGATCGGCGGCGAGCAAGTAGAGCACCGCCATCCTCACCGCCACGCCCGCCTCGACCTGCTCGAGCACCATGCTGCGCTCGCCGTCCGCGGTCGCGGGGTCGATCTCCACGCCGCGGTTCATCGGCCCGGGATGCAACACCACGGCGTCGGGCTGCGCATACCGGAGGGTCCGAGGACCGATTCCGTAGGTCTTGCTGTACTCGCGCAGGCTCGGGATGAGCGCCCCCTGGAGGCGCTCCTGCTGGATGCGCAGGACCATCACGACGTCGGCCCCTTCGAGCGCGGGCTCGAGGCGGTCGAACACCTCCACACCGAGCGCGGCACAGTCGGCCGGCATCAGGGTGCGCGGGCCGACGACCCGGACCTTGCTGCCGAGCATGCCGAGCAGCCGCGCGTTGCTGCGCGCGACGCGGGAATGCGCGACGTCGCCACAGATGGTCACCACCAGGCCGTCGAGCCGCCCCTTCGCGCGTCGGATCGTGAACGCGTCGAGGAGCGCCTGCGTCGGGTGCTCGTGCGTCCCATCGCCCGCGTTGACGATGCTGCAGCCCACCTTCTGCGACGCGTAGAGCGCAGCGCCGCTCGAGGGGTGGCGGATGACGATGACGTCCGGCCGCATCGCTTCCAGCGTCTTGAGGGTGTCGAGGAGCGTCTCGCCCTTCGTCACGCTCGAGGTCGACGTCGAGATGTTCACGACGTCCGCGCTGAGCCGCTTGCCCGCGAGCTCGAAGCTCGTCCGCGTCCTCGTGCTCGCCTCGAAGAAGAGGTTGATGACCCCCTTTCCGCGCAGCGTCGGCACCTTCCGGACGGGCCGCCGGGACACCTCGTAGAACACCTCCGCGGTGTCGAGAACGGACACGATGTCCTTGGCCGACAATCCCTCGATGCCCAGCAGGTGGCGGTGCGGGAACAGCGCGCTCATCGTCCGTCCCCGCCTTCGGGACCAGCAGCGACCCGGATGGCCTTCTCCTCGCCGGGGCGCAGGTCCACCTCGAGCCGCTCCCCCGCAGGCACGTCGAGCACGCCTCCGACGAAGTCGGGCGCGATGGGCAGCTCGCGCCCCCCGCGATCGAGCAGGACACACAACCACACCCGCCGCGGTCGGCCGTAGTCCA
Organism: uncultured Sandaracinus sp.; assembly: GCA_903828805.1. Classification (GTDB taxonomy): domain Bacteria; phylum Myxococcota_A; class Polyangia; order Polyangiales; family Sandaracinaceae; genus Sandaracinus. Next base: position 1,262 of record CAIKNO010000535.1, read on the forward strand.
GCAAGCAATCGATGGCGGCGCGCACCGTGCGGCCGGTCTGCATCACGTCGTCGACGAGCACGAGCTCGCGGCCGGACACGTCGAAGTCGATGCGTGAGGGACCGATCTTCGGGTCCGGCAGCGCCGTCGCGGCGTCGTCTCGATAGAGCGAGATGTCGACGGTGCCGACGGGGACCGCCACCCCTTCCGCCTCCTCGATGGCGCCCCGGAGCAGCGCGGCCAGCGGGACCCCTCCACGACGGATCCCGACCAGGGCGAGCCTCGAGGGCCCGCCCGCCCGCTCGACGACTTCGTGGGCCAGCCGCCTGACGGTCCGGGCGATGGCGTCGGCGTCGAGGACCTGTACGGCCGCGTGCATCGGCGCGGTTCTACGCGCCAGCGCCCCCCTCGGTCAATCGCCGCGCGGTGGCGGTGCCATCGGCATCGACGGGATGACCGGAACCGCGGCCGCCGGCTGGGCTCCCACGCCCGGCCGGGCTGAAGACGGCGCGCCTTCCACGCTCGGCTGCCCCGTCGCCGGCGCGGCGTGGGGCATCGTCTGACCGGCCTGGCGACGCTGGTCCATCTCGTAGCGCGACGGGCAGCGAGGGATGACCTGGCTGGCGACGAACGAGCCGTCGCCTCGGATGCGGCCCTCGACCACGACCGAGATCCCCATGCCGTCACGGAACGTGTCGGGCACCACGCACTGGCTGTACTCGACGGGCATCGACTGCCCCGCCTGCTCGAGGACGAAGCGCCACTCGCACGGGTCCTGCCGGAACTGGATCGAGCCGGTCCTGAGCTGGCCCTCGACCCGCAGCGTGCGATCGACGAACTGGGCGGGATCGACGGCCACCTCGTCGACGCGCTTCGAATAGACGAAGGGCGATTCGCCGTTGCCACCGAGCAGCAGGTACGCGACCGCCCCCCCGAGCAGCGCCATCACCAGCCCGATCTTCAGGGGCGCGAGCGAACCGCCCGCGCGGCGTCCGGAACCCGACGCGGCATCCGGGACCGGTCCTGCGCTGCGCGCGCGCTCGAGCGCGCTCTCCCCGGCGGCCGTGCTGTCCATCGCGGCGGAGTATGGAGGCACCCGACGGCCCTGGCCACCTTGCTGGGGCGGCAATCAAGACGAAGGGCCGGCAAACAAGACGAAGGGCCGGACAACCCGGAGGTTGACCGGCCCTTTCAGCCGATGCCACAGCCGATGCGCACCCGCCCGCCTCGTGGCTCGGGGTGCGCAAGGCGGTGGGGTTCGGTCAGCCGAGCGGCCCGATGAACCCGCCGGCGATGAGGAGGGCGTAGATGACCAGCGACTCGATCAGCGCGAGGCCGAGAATCATCGGGACGAAGAGCTTGCCCGAGGCGTTCGGGTTGCGGGCGATGCCCTCGAGCGCCGCCGCCGCCGCGCGGCCCTGGCCGAGCGCGCCGCCGAAGGCCGCGATCGAGATCGCGAGGCCGGCCGAGATGGCCTTCCACATGGCCACGTCGGACTCGTTCGAAGCCGCGTCCTGCGCGAACGCCGTCGAGGCGGCGAAGAGCGTGGCGAGGAAGGGAACCATTCCGAGCATCTTCTTCTGCATTGAGAACCTACCTTGGAGAGTCACGAGCAAGCGGGGGACACGGGGCCCGGTGCCTGCCATCTGTCGCGGTGAAGGGGGTAGCGAGGGGCCTCTCCCGTGCCGGAGCGGGCCGTTGATTCGTCGGGGGTCCGGCTGTCGCGGACGACCCCGGGGCCGGGCTCAGTGCCCGTGCTCGTCGTGCTGGATGGCCAGCCCGATGTAGACCGTCGAGAGGACGCAGAACACGAGGGTCTGCACGACCACCACCAGCGACCCGAGCACCATCACGGGCACCGGCAGCAGGAAGGGGATGATCGAGAGGAACGCGCCCACGACGAGGTGGTCCGCGACCATGTTCGCCATGAGGCGGATGGCGAGAGAGAGCGGCCGCGCGAGGTGGCTGATGACCTCGATGACGAACATCAGCAGCATCAGGGGCAGCGCGTACCACGCGATGATCGGCCCGAAGAGGTGCTTGACGTGGTTGAAGCCGTTCTCTCGCATCCCGTAGATGTGGGTGGCGAGGAAGATCACCAGGGCCATCGCGAACGTGGTGTTCAGGTTGTCCGTGGGCGGCGCGAAGCCCGGCACGAGGCCGAGCACGTTCGACACCAGGATGAACACGGCGCAGGTCCCGATCAGCGGAAGGAACGACCGGGCCGCCTTCGCGCCCATGATGTCCGTCATCATCGACAGACACGTCCCGACGAAGATCTCGAAGAAGGTCCGGATCGTGAGCTTGTCCTCGGGGATCACCGCGGCTTCCGTGTGGCGGATCCCCTCGAACGTGACGACCGCCGCGGACGCGATGACCGCGAGCACGAAGAGGGCGCCGAACACGTGGGCCACGAAGCCCTGCTCGTGCGCGAGGAGGGAGTCGGGGCGCCCCCAGAGCATCGTGTTCAGCGACGCGACGACGTTCGCCACGATCTCCCAGAGGGAGGTCCCGCGGAACAACAGAGAGAACCAGGACTCGCCGTGCGGCATGACTCAGTCTTTCTCCCCCGCGAGCGCGGGCGGAACCATCTCGATGCCCTCGAGCGCGTGCGCACGGAGCGCACCGCCCACGATCCCCAGCACCATCGCGCTCACGCCGAGCAGCAGTCCGGTGGGGTCGAACACCCGCAACAAGATCGATGCGACCATGCAGACGAAGCCGCTCTTGGCCGCCAACAGCACCATCAACCGCGCCCCACCGGCTTCACCCCGGCGCAGCAGCGTCTCGCAGAACCAGCACACGAGCGCCCAGTTTCCGATCGCGAGCGCCGAGCCCGCGAGCGAGCCGAGCGCGCCGTTCGGTCCGCGCCACACGAACGCCACGATGGCCAAGGGCAACGCCATGCCCCGGATCCACCGTGTCATCTGTTCGAGGGCCCGCGCTTCCATGGGTTCCGTGGTGCGAGGAGAAGGGGGTTACGGCCAGGTCGGCGAAGCGGTCGGTCGAGGTCGGAGTTCGTCGAGGTCAGAGCTTGTCGAGGTCGGTGCTCTTCGCGATGTCGTAGAGGCTCTTGAAGCCCGCCGCGACCCCGAGCAGCACCCCGACGAGGGTCATCCACGGACGGGTCGGGAGGTGACGGTCGAGCCACGATCCGCCCGCGTATCCGATCATGATCGAGATCACGAACTGGATGCCGATGGCGCCGACCCGGCCCACCAGCTTCCACTGCTTCCGCTGCTCGGGATCGATCAGCGGCATCAGGTCCTCCGGGACGGGTTCTCCGACCCCTTCGGCCGGCGCCATCTACCACGACCTCCATCGAGGGTCAAGGGTGCGCGCGACCGCCGTCGGCGCTCGAAATATCGAATCAATTCAAGCATTCAGACCGCAGCGAACGCCCGCGCGGCGGCCTTCGCGGTCGCCTCGAGGGTGTCGTCGTCGTGCGCGATGCTGACGAAGCCCGCCTCGAACTGCGCCGGCGGCCACATCACGCCCTCCGCGAGCATGCCGGCGTGCCATCGGCCGAAGGCGGCGGTGTCGCAGGTCGCCGCGTCCTCCCAGCAGTTCACCACGCGGTCGGTGAAGAACGGGGTCAGCATCGAGCCCGTCCGCTGCACCTGCACCGCGCGACCGCTCGCCCGCGCGGCCTCGCGCAGCACGGTCTCGACGGCCGACGACGACGCCTCGAGACGCGCGTAGAACGTCGGATCGTCGCGCAGCACCCGGAGCGTCGCGAGGCCCGCGGCGACCGCGAGCGGATTGCCGCTCAGCGTGCCGGCCTGATAGACGGGGCCGAGCGGAGCGACCTTCGCGAGCACGTCGGCTCGACCCCCGTAGATGCCCAGCGGGAGCCCGCCTCCGGCGATCTTCCCGAGGGTCGTGAGGTCGGGCGTGATGCCGAAGCGCTCCTGCGCCCCGCCCCGGGCGAGCCGGAACCCGGTCATCACTTCGTCGAAGACGAGCAGCGCGCCGTGCGCGGCGGTCAGCGAGCGCAGCGCGCCGAGGAACTCGGGGTGCGGCGGCACCGTGCCCATGTTGCCGACCACGGGCTCCAGGATGACGGCCGCGATCTCCGGGCCTCGCGCGGCGAAGAGCGCCTCGAGCGCAGCGCGGTCGTTGTAAGGAAGCACGAGGCAGGTGCTGGCGATGGCCGCAGGCACCCCGGCGCTGGTCGGCACGCCGAACGTCGCGAGGCCGCTGCCAGCCTTGACCAGCAGATAGTCGGCCCCGCCGTGGTAGCAGCCCTCGAACTTCACGACGAGATCGCGCCCGGTGAACCCGCGGGCGACCCGCAGGGCGCCCATCACCGCCTCGGTGCCGCTCGAGGTGAAGCGCATCATCTGCATCGAGGGGACGAGCTCGGCGACGAGGTCGGCGAGCTCGGTCTCGATCGCGGTGGGCGCTCCGTAGCTGGCGCCGCGGGTCATGGCCTGCTGCACGGCCTGCACGACGCCCGGATGGGCGTGCCCGAGGATCATCGGGCCCCACGAGCCGACGTAGTCGACGTACCTGCGACCGTCGGCGCCCCAGAGGTGCGCGCCCGCCGCGCGATCCACGAACACGGGCGTTCCGCCCACGGCGCGGAACGCACGGACGGGCGAATTGACGCCGCCGGGAAAACGCTGCTGCGCGTGGCGGAAGAGGTCGGCGGAGACGCGGTCGGTCATGGCGCGCGCAGTGTAGTGCCGCCGCGGGTTCCGTCGAATCGAGCGGACGGAAGACAGCCGTCCGAGGGAAGCGCGGTCTGCACCGACATCGATTGACGGGGCCGCGCCGCTCGGGGAGGCTCGACCGGTGTCCGTGCGCCACTCCCGCCTCTCGACCCAGCTGCGCCGCGCTCCGACGCGCTACGAGCCCACGCACCGCCTCGCCGCGGGCGGCATGGCCGAGGTGTGGAAGGCCATCGCCCACTTCGACGACGCCCGCGCGCACACCGTCGCCCTGAAGCGGGTGCTGCCCGAGCTCGCGTCGCAGGAGCTGTATCGCTCGATGTTCGAGGACGAGGCGCGCCTCGGGATGCGTCTCCAGCACCCGAACATCGTCCGCGTCTACGACGCCCGAGAGATCGGCGGCACCTTCATCATGGTCATGGAGCTCGTCGACGGGACGAGCCTCAAGGGGATCCTCGACCGGGCCCACGCGCGGGGCGCGCGCATGCCCGTGGCGACCGCGCTGTGGATCACGCTCGCGCTCGCCCGCGCGCTCGACTACGCCCACGGCGCCGAGGACGACCACGGCGTACCGATGGGGATCATCCACCGCGATGTGTCCCCTCACAATCTCCTCGTCGGCGTGGACGGCGCGGTGAAGCTCGCCGATTTCGGGCTGGCCGATGCGACCGTGCACCAGACGCAGCTCGGCGACGGCATGCTCGGCGGCAAGCTCGGCTACCTCGCACCCGAGCTGATCGAGCAACGTCCGAGCACCCCGCAGGTCGACGTGTTCGCCGCCGGGATCGTCCTCTGGGAGATGCTCTGCGGCCGGAGCCTGTTTCGACGAGACGACGACGCCGAGACGGTCCGGGCGGTGGCGCGGGCCGAGGTGTCCCCTCCGAGCAGCCTCGATCCGCGGATTCCGCGGGGCGTCGACGCGCTCGTCGCGTCCGTGCTCGCGCGCGACCCCGACGCGCGGATGCCCGGCGCGGGGGCCCTGGTCCGCGCGCTCGAAGCGCTCCTGCACGAGATCGACCCCGGCGTGAGCGAGAACGACATCGCGCTCATCGTGGGTCTGCACCTCGCGACCGATCCGCCCCCGGCCCAGACGCTCGCGCAGGCGCCCGCCGAGATGTTCCTGGCCGAGCTGGAGGCGTTCGTGACGAGCGCCGGACCGCTCAGCGCCGGCGAGGCGCCCCTCGATCCCAGCCTCTTCGACCGAGGCGGCCCGACGCATCGACGCTGAGGGCCGCACGTCGATGGAGCGACCGAGATTCGATGTCGTCGTCGTCGGGGCCGGGCCTGCGGGCCTCTCGGCCGCGATGATGCTCGGGCGCGCCGGCAAATCCACCCTCGTGCTCGACGGTGGCCCCGGCCGGAACCGATCCTCGCACGCGATGCACGGCTTCCTCGGGCACGACGGAGCAACGCCGGAGGCCTTCGCGGCGCGGGTCCGAAGCGAACTTTCGGTCTACCCGACGGTGTCCCTCCGGGCGGAGCGGGCGTCGGGCTTCGAACGCGAGGGCTCCGACGTGCGCGTCGTGCACGGCCACGGATCCTCCCGCGCGCGGCGGGTGCTGCTCGCGACCGGGATGATCGACGTGCTGCCGAAGACGCCGGGGCTCGCCGAGCGGTGGGGCGCGTCGGTCTTCTCCTGTCCGTACTGCCACGGCCACGAGCTCCGCGACCGCCCGTGGGGCGTGCTCGCACGGAGCCGCGCGACCGCCGGATGGCTCCCGACGTGCGCGGCGTGGACGCGCGACCTGACCCTCTTCCTCGACGGCCGGCAGGACCTCGACACCGACGCGCTCGCGCCGCTCCGAGCCGCACACGTGCGGATCGAGCCACGCCGCGTGGTCTCGCTGTCCGGGCCTGGTCGCGGGCTGCTCGCGGTGCACGTCGAGGGCGGTGCCGACGTGCCCTGCGAGGCCCTCGTGGTGCATCCCGCGCACCGCCAGTCGGACCTCGTCCTCTTCGCGGGCCTCGCGCTCGACGGCGAGGGCGCCATCGCCGTGTCCGCGGACCGAGAGAGTTCGATGCGCGGCGTCTTCGTCGCCGGCGATGCACGCGGCGCGCGCGCGAAGGCGATCTCCGCCGCGGCCGATGGCGCCGAGATCGCTGTGTTTCTCGCGGAATCGCTCACGCTCGAGGACTTCGCCTGAGCGCCTCCCTCACGTGGCGCGGAGTCCCCCTTCCGTCACGAGGAACAGCGACGCACTGATCGCGTGCGGTGCCCTCGCCGCGTCGTCGTGGGCCCGCGCCGAGAGGGCTGCGCGGCCGGCGCGGCCGACGGGTGCGGCGAGGAGCGCGTCCCGGTGGGGAACCGCCGCGAGGAACGGTGTTCCGAGAGACGCCGCGAACGCCGTGTGCAGCCCCGGCAAGAGCAGACGCGCCGAGTCGAGACCGTCGCCGGAGCGAAGCCCGACGAGCCCGCTCTCCGCGGGCTCCACGGGAACCACCCGCGCGGCATGCGAGCGTGCCGCGAGGTTCTCGATCGACCGATGCACGACCGCCTCGAGGGAGAGGCCCCAGGCCTCGATCTCGGAGGCGCGGACGAAGCGCACCCGCCCCTCGTAGGCGAGCACCAGCGCCACCGAGAGCCCGTGGAGCATCGGCCGCAGCGCCAGGCCCGCGCCGACGTCGTCCACGAGCTTGGCCCCGACGATCCGCGGCAGCAGGCGCGCGCTCGCCTCGGGCCATCCGAGCACGGTTCGTCCCGCGCCGCCCGGCAGGAGGTCGATGAGCTTGGAGACCGCCTGGTCCAGCGCGCGCTCGTGCTGTCCCCGCCCCGCGTCGATGACCCGTCCGAGGTCGATCTCGATGCCCTCGCCGACCCAGACGCTCCGGTCGAAGCGTGCGGTGACCGCGAGGTCCGGTCGGCGCTCGCCGAGCATGGCCTCGAAGCAGGACGAGGCCCGCGCGATCGGCCCCGAGCCTTCCGCTTCGCGCTCGGCCCGCGCCACGTCGTGCGAGAGGGACGCCCGGGGATCCTCGGCGTCGAGCGCCCGCTCCACGGCCCCGAACGGGTCGAAGAACCCTCGGTCTCCGAGCTGCACTCGGTGCACGCCGTCCCGCTCGACGTGCGCACCCCGGCCCAGGTGATCGAGCAGCAGAAGCCCCAGCACGGCCCCCGCGCCTTCGACGAACTCGACCTCCTCCCGGGGCGTCGCCTCGGCCTCGATGAACGCGTCGAAGGCCCCGGCCAGCCAGCGGAGCCCCTCCCCGCCTCGAGGGAGGCCCTCCGATCGCCCCGCCGAAGCCCTCGATACGAAGCGCGAAGCCAGCGCGACGAGGGGCCCGGCCGAGGGAACGCGCTCGTACCAGGGGCTCATCGACGCGCGTCCGGCGCCGCGGCCGTCAGGTCCACCGAGGGCATCGTTCATGGCCTCAGCGCAGGAGCTCCCGGGCGATGAGGAGCCGCTGCACGTCGCTCGCTCCTTCGTAGATCCGCAGCGCGCGAACGTCCTCGTAGAGCCGAGCGACGATCGAACCGTGCAGCACGCCCGAACCGCCGTGCAGCTGGACGGCGCGATCGACGACCCGGAAGGCGGCCTCGGTGGCCATCAGCTTCGCCATGCTCCCGGTGCGCCCGACCCGCGCCCGACGCACGGTCGACTCCTCACCGTGCTCGGCGCGGAGGGCGTCTGCGAGGTCGGCCTCGGCCGCCGCGCGGTACACGAGCAGGCGGGCGGCCTCGAGGTCGCACGCCATGTCGGCGACCTGCAATTGCACCGCCTGGAGGTCGGCGAGGGGTGCGCCGAACTGCCGACGGCTTCGGACATGCAGCACGCTCTCGTCGAGCGCGCGCTGGCCGAACCCGAGGGCCGCCGCGCCCACGGTCGGGCGGAACCGATGCAGCACCTCGAGCGCGACCGCGAGGCCTTCGCCCTCTTCGCCGATGCGGTTCCCGACGGGCACACGCACGCCCTCGAATTCGAGGGCGCCTATCGGATGACCGCCGAGCACGTGCATGGGCCGCGCGCGAACGCCGGGGAGCGCGGAGGGCACGACGAACGCCGACAGCCGGCGCTTGGCGCCCGGAGGCGCAGTGGCCGCGAACACCGTGTAAACGTCGGCGATGCCCGCGTTGGAGATGAAGACTTTCTCCCCGTCGAGCACGTACGCGTCGCCGTCGCGCCGCGCGGTCGTACGGATGCCTCCCAGATCGGATCCAGCCTCCTGCTCGGTCAGAGCGAACGCGGCGACCGCCTCGCCCGCCGCCACCCGCGGAAGCCACTCGGCGCGAAGTTCGTCGCTGCCCCTCGCGGAGATCGCGTAGCTCCCCAGCCCCTGCATCGCGAACGCGAGCTCCACCAGCGGCGAGGCGTGACCGAGCCGCTCGCGCGCGAGGCAGAGCGCGACGGATCGGACGCGCGCCTCGGCGCCGCCGTACGCCTCGGGCACCGTCAACCCGAGGAGCCCTCGCTGCCCGAGCAACCGCACGATGGAGACGAGCGCCTCCGCCGGGCTGCGGGCGTCGTGCTCGAGAGCGCAGGCGTCGGATGCGACGGCGCCGGCCGCCGTCCAGGCGTTCGCCACGACGTCGGGGGGACAGAACGCCCGCTCGATCAGGTCGTCGGACGGCGCCATCGGGGCCTGCCACGTCGCGCGTCGCACGTCGGAGTCGCTCGACCGCATGCGCGTCCCTCTCTCACCGCTCGAAGCGCGGCGCGCGCTTCTCGACCCAGGCGTCGTACGCCTCGCGGAAGTCCGGATGCTGCATGCAGATCGCCTGGGCCTGGGCCTCGGCCTCGATGCCGGTCGCGAAGTCCACGTGGGCCTCGTAGTCGAGCATCTTCTTCGTCATCGCATGGGCGAACGCAGGCCCATCGGCGATCTTTCGACCCCATGCGTGCGCCTCGTCGCGGAGCCTGTCGGCGGGGACGATGCGGTTGAAGAGCCCCATCTGCTCGGCCCGCTCCGCGTCCACGAAATCGCCGGTCAGCAGGAGCTCGCTCGCGCGACCGTGACCGACGATCCGGGGGAGCAGCCAGGCGGCGCCCATGTCGGCCCCGCTGAGCCCGACCTTCGGGAACAGGAACGCGATGCGCGCATCGGGGGCCGCGAGGCGGACGTCCGACGCCAGCGCGATCACGGCCCCGGCGCCACACACCACGCCGTGCAGCGCGGCCACCACCGGCACCCGGCAGTGGTGGATGGTCTGCACCAGCGCGCCGGTCAGTCGGGTGAACTCGAGCAGCCCGCGCATGTCCCGGGCGAAGAGCTCACCGATGATGTCGCGCACGTCCCCGCCCGAGCAGAAGCCCCGCGGGCCATCCCCGCGCAGCACGACGCACCGCACCTCACGCGCCTCGTGGATCGCGCGGAACGCGTCCCGCATCGCCTGGTAGCTGGCGAAGGTCAGCGCGTTGATCCTGTCCGGTCGATCGAGGGTCAGCGTGGCGACGCCGTCCTCGAGTTCGAATCGGAATCCTTCTTGCCGGAGGTTCGCGAGGCTCATGCTGGAATCACCGCCGTGGCTTCGATCTCGACCTTGGCGAGGTCCTCGAGGAGGGCCTTGACCTCCACGAGCGCCATCGCCGGAAAGTGCCGCCCCATCCGCGCGCGGTACGAGGCGCCGATCGCCTTCGTCTCCGCGAGGTACGCGCGCTTGTCGGTGACGTAGATGGTGAGTCGGCCGATGTGCTCGGGCCCGCCGCCCGCCGCGCGGATCACGTCGAGCACGTTCCCGAGGGCGACGTCGAACTGGGCCGCGAGTTCGTCGGACGCGAAGCGCATCTCGCGGTCCCAGCCGATCTGACCCGCCACGAAGAGCAAGCGCCCGGGCGGCATCAGCAGCCCGTTGGAGTACCCGCGGGGAGCCGCGAGGGTGTCGGGGTTCACAGCGTCGGCCACGCGCGGGACGGTAGGCCAGGCGGCGCGCCGGCTCAAGGCTCATCCCGAGCGAGGGCGACACGGGGCCCGAGCTGCGCCCTCCCCCGGAGTTCATGGAAGGTCGCGGGCACGGACGATCTCCAGCCAGGCCTCCGCGGACTCGATGCGCCGCTTGACCGTCGCGAGCGAGAGGCCCATGCGCGTGGCGATCTCGTCCAGCTGCAGGCCTTCGAAATGCCGCAGCACGAGCGCCTCGGCCGCCCCGGCGGGGCCCGCGATCAGGGCCATCATCATCGTCCGAAGGTCGATCGCCATCTCGGGAGGAACCACGGGTGCGGCGAGGTGCTCCACTTCGTGCGGGACGTCCCGCGCGAGGCCCAGGCGCATCGAGAGCCGGGACCGGCGCGCGCGCTTGTGGGCCGTGCGGATGGTGATCGCCCCGAGCCAGGTCCCGAACGCCTCTGGCGCGGCGAGCGCGCCCAGGTGGCTGAACGCCTCCATGAACACGTCCTGCACGAGGTCGTCGACGTCCGGACCGCCCGCGAGCAGCCGATGCGAGAGCCCGGCGACGCGACGAACGTAGAGGCGGTAGAGGTCCGCCTGCGCCGTGGGGTCCCCCGCCCGCGCGGCGTGCACCAGCGCGACCTCTTCGGACACGCCTCGGAGGGACTCCGGCGAGACGGGGTGCGTGGGCTCCACGAGGAGGGGACATCGCCCCCGACCTCGACGATGCACCCCCTGCTGCGCTCGACCGACGAGCACGCCCGCGACCGAGGCCGCGTCGGCTGGGTCTCGGCGTTCCGAGGTCGCCGGGAAAGCCCCCCGGTTCGGGGTTGACGCCCAGCCGGCCCGCCACCAAGACGAACCGCGACATCGGAGGACGAGATGGCGATCGAGAACCTGGACGACACGAGCTTCCTCGAGAAGCTCGGCGAAGCCGAGATGGCGGTGGTGGACTTCTACGCCGGCTGGTGCGGGCCCTGCATGCTCTTCAAGCCGAAGTTCTCGCGCCTCAGCGACGAATACCCGCACGTCCGGTTCTTCGTGTGCGATGGCGAACGGGCGCCCGAAGCGCGCAAGAGCGTGGAGATCCCGAGCCTTCCGTACTTCGGCATCTACCGCGCCGGGAAGCTCGTGGACGGCTTCTCGACGGCCAAGGAAGAAGGGTTCCGAGAACGGCTCGAGGCCCATTTCGGGAAGGCCACATGAAGGCCGCGGAGGCTCGGCGACTCGCCGAGACCCACACGAGCTCGGCCTTGAGCGAAGCCGCCGAAGCCCTCGGCGAGGAGAAGGCGCCCGCCTTCGAAGTGCAGGGCGAGGACGACGGGGAGCGCCTCACGCACGTCCTGCTCGCGCTCCGGATCCGCAGCCGCATGGACGACGGAGAATCGGCGCGCGACGCCTTCCGCCACGTGATGGCCGGCGTCCGCGACGTGCTGACGAACGGCTGATCCCCGGGGCGAACGGCCCGCGATGTCTCGCAGGGACCGGCCCCACGCCTCGCCGGGGCCTCGCAATTCAAGCCGGGCCGTGCGCCGCGGGCGCCGTCCCAGACCGGGTCGTCGGGCGCACGAAGCGGCGGCGTTCGCAGGTCAGGACGGTCCGTCCGCCGCGGCCTCGTCGTGCTGGGGAAGCACCATGCGGAACTCGGTCCGCCCCGGCTGGCTCTCGACGTCGATGGAGCCGCCGTGGTCGTCCACGACCTTGCGCACGATGGCCAGACCGAGCCCCGTCCCGCCTTCCTTGCCGTGGGACATGAACGATTCGAAGATCCGTTCCCGGATCTCCTCCGGAATCCCCGGCCCATCGTCGCGGCAGCCGATCAGGACAGCGCCGTCGTCGGCCCGTCGCTCGACGCGGATGGTGAACGTGCCACCCCCACGCCGGCTGCCCGGCAGGCCGATCGCCTCCGCGGCGTTCCGTGCGAGGTTGTGCACCGCCCGCTGAACCTTGTGCTGATCGAAGCGGGCCACCCCGCGGTCGAGCAGCTCGAGCTCGATGCGGATCCCCTTGCCGTCGAGTTCACGCGCCACCTGGTCGCGGAGCTCCTCGAAGAAGGACTTCAAGTACACCTTCCGCACCCACAGGCTGCGGTCGCCGCGCGCGAACGCGAGCGTCTCGCGGGTCATCGCGTTGACCTGCTCGAGCTGCCGCATGACCGAGTGCGCGAAGCGGTCGCGCGTCTCGCGGTCCGGCTCGTCCACGAGCTCGCGGACGTAGCCTCCGATCACCGTGAGGGGCGCCTTGAGATCGTGCAGCACGCCGCTGAGCAGCTGACCGATGGTGGAGAGCCGCTCCTGCTTGTCCTTCTGGGCGCGCGCATTCGCGAGCTGGATGGCCGTCGAGATGTGGCTCGCGATGGCCTCGGCGAGGCGGACGTCATCGTCGGAGAACGGCTCCCTGCCGCCGTGCTTGTCGAGCAGTTCGAGCGCGCCTTCGCCATCCTCCCACCACAGCGGGACCGCGAGGATCGACCGCGGGTGGTAACCGGAGAGCGCGGCGACGTCCCGCTGGTACTGCGCATCATGGCGGACGTCGTTGACGACCCGGGGCGCGCGCTCACGGGTCACCTGACCGCAGATCCCCGTTCCCGCGGGCACCCGCAGTCGCTTCAGGCTCTCCGCGGCGCCGCCGACGGCACAACGGAACTCCATGTCCATCGAGGGACGCACGGCGATGAGGATGGCCCCCGCCTCGGCGTCCACCGCCCGAACCGCCCTCGCGAGCACGCCGTGAAGCAGGTCTTCGAGCCGCTCCGCACCGGCCGACACCGTCGCTATCTGCATGAGCGACTCGAGCTCCCGCACGTTCTTCTCGAGCTGCTGCTTGGTCTCGAGCAGCTCCATGTTCTTCTGGATCGTCGCGACGAAGAACTTGTTGTTCTCGATCGTGACCGCCGCCTGCGCGGCGAGGGCGGAGGCCATCGCTTCGTCGTCCGGCGTGAAGGGACCATGGAGGCGGTTGAGGACCTGCACGACCCCGAGGGGCCTTCCGAGCCGATTCTTCATCGGCACGCACAGGACGTTGCGGGTGCGGTAGCCGGTGACGTCGTCCCAGGTCCGATCGAAACGCGGATCGGAGTAGGCGTCGGGGATGTTGAGCGCGTGTCCGGTGCGCGCCACGGCCCCCGCGAGGCCCTCGCCGACCGCGAGCCGGATCTCGCGGCTGTGTTCGCCCTGCGCCACGCGGGAGACGAGCTGCCGGCCGGTGTCGTCGAGGAGGTAGATGGTCGAGCGCTCGGCCTCGAGGACCTGCGTCATGCGGTCCGCGACGAGCTCGAGGATCTCGTCCAGGCTGAGCATCGCGCCCGCGGCCGCGCCGATGTCCTGAAACGCTTGAAGGCGGGCATGCTCGATGGCGAGCGCCTCCCGCAACCCCGCAATTTCCTCGGAGGGCGTCGACCGCGCGGAGTGTCCGTACGCCTCGTCCATCCCCGGCAGGCTCCCACGGACGTACGCTCGGTTTCAATCACCGTGACGTCCCCCCCACCATGAACCCGGCGCGCGGGCGGTGGCCCGGCACGACCGGGCGCGATCCCCCGCGCGCCCGGGGCCGGAGCGAGGTCTCAGTAGCCGTGCATCAGCTGGACGCGGTCGCCGAGCACCACGGGCCGCGCGGCCCGCGTCACGAGCAGGCCCGCGCTGTGCGGACGGAGCGAGACGACGCGCGCTTCGGCGACGACCTCGTCGGGGTACTGCTCGGGCTCCGGCGGCGGCGCCACGGTGGTCGCGTCACGCTGGGCCGGTGCCAGCTCCCGCCGCCAATCGTCGCCCGCTCGCACGACGAAGCTGCGGTTCCCGAGGCGGAGGCCATCGTCTTCCCCCAGCCCGACGAAGACGATCTGCTGATCGCCGACCAGCTCCAGCGGCGTCAGCACCGC
>CAIKNO010000536.1 GCA_903828805.1 uncultured Sandaracinus sp.
CAGCGCGTCGGGGTGCTGCTCCTTCGCCCGGAAGAACTGCTGCATCGCGGGGGAGTGCGCGCCGTCTTTCGCCTTGGCCACCAAGACAGGCCCCTCCGACGCTCAGCCTCGTGACCGTGTCACTCGACCACCTTGGTGATCGCGAGTCCGCCCGTCCCGACGAGCGCCACCTGAACGAGGCCGCGGCGGGTCTCGTCCACGGCGTACAGGAAGCCATCCACCGCGTTCCACGCGAGCGCTGTCGGAACCGAGAACGCCCGCGTCCCCCCCGACACCGCACCGAGATCCACGCCGAGCTGGACGGGCACGTTCCCGACCTCGAAGCGCACCGAGCCTTCAGGAATCGGCGAGGGCGTGCCGTCGGGCGGATAGGACAACGTGAACGCCATCCGCGTGCTCACGAACGGCACGCCGAGACGTGCCCGACCTTGACGCGCGGCCTGCTGCGGGTCCGACGACACGACGCAGCGCCCCGTGGTCGCATCCGCCACCACCCGATGCTGGAACCCCGAGCGGGCCCCCACGACCGCGAAGCTCTCGCGGGTACGCACCTCGTACGAGACCAGCCTGTCCGCGAAGCAGCGGAGCACGTCCTGCATCGTGAGGGGCCGCGCGCCCATGGCGCCGAGCACCGGCGCCCGATCGAGAATCGGCTCGTCCGCGCGCACCACGATGCGGCTTCGGTCAAACGTCTCGGTGCCCGACAGCGCGGTGCCGCCCACGACGTCCAGAATGGGAACGAGGATCGCCTTCTGCTGATCGCCGAGGTTCAAGCCGGCGAGGGCGTTGCAGACCTCGTCCGCCCGGATCTCCGCGGTCGACGGCAGCCGCGTGGTGATCGCGAGGAGGTCTCCCGCGTAGCCGAACTCGGGATCTCCGGCCGCCACCGCGGACGCGCCGAGCGGACCGAGCACGCCGAGACCGCAGAGGTCCAGCCGTGAATCGAGCGTCAGCGTGCCACCCTCGGACGCCACGAAATGGCCCGACGCGCCGGCGGTCCCGGGGACGACGCCCTGCCAGGCCAACGACCAGGCCTCGGGCTCGGCGCTCCACGGGTCGACGACGCTGCAGACCCGGGCGGGATCCGCCCCGATGGGGAACACGCGCCCCTGTCCTTCAGGACAAGCGTCCAGCGCCTCGAGCCGAGGCGCGCTGCTCTGGCCCTCGTTCACGCCGAGGTCGTCGTACCGGGTGGTGGACCCCGCGAGCAGGAACACAGGCGCCTCGCGAACCGTCACGGGGGAGGCGACGCGGACACCGATACGGGGGCGGTGTCGGCGCACGTAGGACACCGTCTCGGCGCTGGTGAATCGCTCGATGCAACCGTCCCCGGTGCGACAAGGCGCATCGCGGTCGTAGACGTCGATGATGCGAACGGTGCCGTCGGTGAGCGCGGCGGCGACGAACACCCCTCGAAGGACCGCAGGCCCAGGCGCAGGGCTCGCATCGCAGACCCCGCCGAGGGACGGATCCCCGACGACCTCGAGGGCCCTCACGGGCGCACGGAATGGAACGCGCGTCGGGCGCGCGGCCCCCTCCGCGGCGACTGGCAGCAGGGTGCCGTCGGAGGCGTCGAGCACCATGACGCTGCCATCACGCGCGTCCGCAACGTACAAGTATCGACGCTCGGGGGAACCCTCGGAGAGCGTGTCGGGCACCGGCGGCGTGAGGGCGAGGTCGAGCACCGGCCCGTCGGTCCTCAACGACCCGGCCCACGAGGAACCGAGCAGATCCCAGCGGTACACCACCGGCCTGGCCGCGTCGCCGATGAGCACCGCGGTCGCCGCGCCATCGGCGTCCGACTCCACGACGAGCGCCCGGGGCTCGGGCGGCCCGAGGAGGTCTTCGAGCGGGTCGCTCGGTTCCTCCGGAAGCGGTTCGAACTGCGCGGCCTCCACGACCGGGCCGAGGTTCTGCGACGCCGACGCTGGGCAGACGGCCAGCGACGCCGCGTCGGTCTCGAGTCGCGCGGGCGACATCGAGGCCGCCTCCGGGATGAGGGAGCGATCCAGGGGCAGACGAACGATGTCGAGCGCGCCGAAGGAACATCCCGTGTCCGTGGAGGCGACGGGCACGCGAGCGACCGCCCCGTCCTCGGGCAACGTCACCCACAACTCGCCCACGCCATCGTGCTCCACGAGCACCATCGCACCGGGTCGGCCGGACGCGGCCACGTCGCCGTCGGCATCCGTCCCGCGCAGCGAAAGCCGGGCCCCCGTGTCGAACGTCGCCAAGGATTCCTCGCGGAACCGGACGGTCTCCACGGCGCTCAGGTCGCGCGACCCCCGGTTCGCCACCCACGTGCAGCGCGCATCCCGGGGCGAGATCGCGATCGCCCCCGGGACCTCGCCCACCGGCACGAAGGTGAAGCCGGGAACCCTGCGGTCGCTGTCGATGACCTGCGGGGCGGGGCTCGCCCAGAGGTTCACGGCGGCGACCTCGCCGCGCGTCTGCTGCGGCACCAGCGCGAACAGCGTGAGTCCCTCGGGTCGCACGCCGTCGACCACCCGGCACGCGTCGAGGCTCGTCGGTCCGGCGTCGTCGAAACAGACGAACGTGACGCGGGCCGGGCGATTGAATGCCCGGCTCGCCGTGATCACGGCCGCCTGCGAGCACCCGGCGAGAAGCGCGAGGCTGCCGAGCAGCCCGAACGTGCGGCGACCAGAGCGAGAAGCAGTGAAGGTCATCGGACGAACACCGAGGGCGCGCGACCCGAGCCGATCCGACCGAGGGTCACCGGCGCCCCTCCGGCCGCGAGCGGAGCGAGGTCGATGACCCACACGTAGGAGAGTCTGAAGTCGACGACGTACGCATGCTGACGGGCCTCGTCGACCACCATCTCGAAGGGCCCGTCGAGTCCCGCCACCGTGGCGACGACCCCGAGCGCCGGGTCGACCACGAAGAGACTTCGCGCATCGAAACAGCTCGCGAGCAGGAACGTGTGCGCCTCCGCCGCCCGCGGCCCCGCCCCGTCCGGGTCGACCGGAAGCGCGAAGCGCTCGACCCTCGAGGGCCCAAAACCCACGGGCCAGACCGGACCGAGCGGCGCATCACCGAGCACCGCGGGCACCCGCGTGAGGTCCACCGTGACGATGGCCTCCGGACGCCGCGCGAGGACCCACAGGGTGCCGCCGGTCTCGTCGAACGCCAGGTCGCGGGTGTCGAAGCCGTCATCCACGCCGCGCAGGGCCATCCGGCGAGCGATGCCGAGCTGCGCCACGAAGGTGTCTTCCGGCCCCCCGAGCACGACCTCGAGCGCGACGAGATCCCGGGTCTGGCGGGACGCCACCTGCGCCGCGCTGGTGAGCCAGACGAGGCCGGTCGGATCCGCCTCGGCCGTCACGACGTCGTTGGGAACCCCGCCGACCGTATGAACGAACCGAGGCCCTTCGTCGCTGCCCGCGGCGTGCTCGTCGAGGAACAGGCTCGCGTTGCCGTTCCGGTGCGCCATCACCAGCGCGTCGCCCTGCCGCCCCGGCGCGAGTCGGGAGGCGGGCACGACGGCCAGAGCCACGGGATCGCTCGGCAATGTGAGCCCGAGACGGCTCGCCTCCGCCCCATCTGCTTCGCGATGCAAGGCATCGCAGACCTGCCGACCGCTCGCGTCCTGCACGCCGCAGCGGAGCGCGCCGCTCGCCGGGTCGAAGTCCACCCAGGTCAGGCCGCCTCGGCCACTCCGGACCGGAAGGTACGCGCGGTCGCCGCGGGAACCGAGGACCAGACCGTCCATGTGCGAGCCGAGCAGGACCTCATCCCGCATCAACGCCGGCAACTCCGAATCCGCGACCCGACAGATCGTGCCGTCTTCGGGCGCGCACGTCCCGGCGGTCACCGCCGACGCGAGCGCCGCCTCGATCGCTTCGAGCGAGTAGCTCTGGAGGCTCCCCGACGCGTATCGGAGATCGAAGTTCGAGTTGGCCACCAGCAGGTAGGGCGCGGGTTCGCCCGGCGCACGCACGCCCCCCAACGTCAACGCGATCGGAAAGTTCAGCCGCGCATCCGGGACCGGCGTCCCTGGATTGTCGACGTCACATCCGAGCAGCGACGCCCACGCCATCGTGCAGGCGAGCGACCAGCCGAGGACGCCCGGGCGCACCGACGGTGCGCGGTGCCCATCGGAAGATTGCTGGGTTCTCGTCATGAGGGGCCGCGGAGGCTACTGCGAAGGGGCACGACACGCCAGGCTGACTGCCCTCCAGCGATCCCCTCCCGAAGGCAGTTTCATTGCTGCTGCCAGGGATCGAGGACCTCGCCCTGCCCCGCCGAGCTCCTGCCCGTCGACGAACCGGCCTGCTTCGTCGCCTGGCCCCCACCCCCACCGGTCGGGCGGGCTCCCCCGCGGGACATTCTCGACGTCGACCGCACGGGCTCGGGCTCGAGCGTCACACGGATCTCGTCGGCGGTCGAAGAGGCCACGGTCACCGGGCGCGCGACGAACCCCGGGGCCCGAAGGACGATCTCGACCCGCTCACCGTCGGAGGGCCTCGGGAGTGCGAAGGGCGTGTTGCCGAGCAGGACGTCCCCGTGCATCACCTCGGCCCCCGGCGGTGTCGTCACCAGCTGAACCGCCCGCGGGGCCGCCTCCTGGGCTTCCACGGGTGGAACGACCCCTGCGCCCCCCACGTCCGGCTCCGCCGCGCCCGCGCCCGGCGACCCCGCAGCGCGCTCGACCGGCACGGTGGCCGGCCCTGCTTCCGCCGTCCCCGCGGGGGGCGCCGCGCCGACGGGCGGAACGACGCCATCGACCCGAACTTCGGCCGAGATGCTCCCGCCTGACCCCGACGACAGCCACGCGAAGGTGCCCCCGCCCACCAGCAGCACGCCGCTGACCGCGAGGCCGACGAGCAACGGGACCCGCGTGGGGCTCGCCGACGGGTTCGCGTCGCCGATGTGCATCAACGACGGGACCTGGCCACGACCCACCGGTCCAGCCCCGGCCGCACGCGCGCCACCGGAGGTGCCGCCCGCGTGCAGCGCCATCGGCGCTGTCCCTTGAAGCAGCCGATCGAGCTCGGACCGCAGTTCCTCCATCGACCCGTACCGATCGTCGGCCTTCTTCGCGAGGCAGCGCGCGACCACGGCCTCGAGCTCGACAGAGACGGCGCCGCCGGTCGGGAGGTCCCGTAGCGATGGCGGCGCTTCGTACATGTGCTTGGTCAGGATGCCCATCAAGTTGTCGGCGTCGAAGGGCACCCGGCCGCTCAACATCTCGAACAGCATCACCCCGGTCGCATAGACGTCCGTACGCGGGTCGACCAATGCCCCCGCGCACTGCTCCGGCGACATGTAGTGCGGGGTCCCGAAGACCTGCCCGGCCTTCGTGAGCTTGCTCGACGTGCCGCCGACCTTCGCGATGCCGAAGTCGAGGACCTTCACGAAGTCGGTCTCCTGTCCGCGGCGGATCAGATAGACGTTGTCGGGCTTCATGTCGCGGTGGACGATGTTGCGCGCATGCGCGGCGCCCAGCGCATCGCAGAGCTGCTTGGTGATGTGCAACGCCCGGGCCGGCGGCATCGGCGTCTGTTCCTCGATGGCGCGGGTGAGAGACACCCCGTCGAGAAACTCCATCACGAAATACGTCGAGCCGTCGGGCAGCACGCCGAAGTCGCTGATGTCGATGATGTGCTGGTTGCCGATCCCGCTCGCGCTCTGCGCTTCTTGCTTGAAGCGCTCGAGGACCTCGGGGTCGCGCGACACGTCCGACCTCAGGACCTTCACCGCGAGCGGCTTGTTCAGCACGACGTGCATGGCCCGGTAGACGAGGCCCATGCCGCCCTCGCCGAGCACCGACTCGATTCGATAGCGCCCGTCCACGGTGCGACCCACGAGCGGGTCCGGCGGCGGAGCGGACGGCGGACGTGCTTCGAACGGATCGAACTGCGGGGCCTCGGTGATGCTCATGTTCTCATCCAGCGCAGAAGCCATCGAAGTTCCCAAGAAGGCTCATCAGACCGTGTCGCCGCGCGTCGCGCCAGCGGCACCTCACGTCGGAGTCCACGCGAGCCCCAAGGATTGGGCGCCCCGAGCACCTGCCAGGCATTCCGGGCCCATCTTTGCGCCCGACCTGAGCCCCACGATCCCAGAGCGGCCAAGTGCCGTCAACCCGTGCCGGGGCCTTCCGCCGGCCCGTCGTGGAGCCACTGCGCCGCGAGCGCTCGCCACTCGGGGGCATCGGCATCGACCGCCCACGCCAGCAACTCCCGCGCCTCCGGCAGCGCGAAGTCCACCTCGAGGGGAATTGCGCCCTCGAAGACGTGTCCCGTCACACCGTCCAGCGTGACGACGGCAGGCAGCGCCCGCATCCCGCGCTCCGTTCGCACCTCGGCTCGGCCGCGCGCCGCGTCGAGACGCAGATCCGATGCGGCCACGATGCACGGACGGCCGAGCGATCGCGAGATCACGGCCGCGTGGGACGTGAGCCCCCCCGACGACGTCAGCACGCCCGCTGCCGCGCGGATTCCGGGGGCGTCCTCCGGGCTGCACTCGGGACGCACGAGCACCACCGCCTCGCCGGCGCGGGCCGCGTCGACCGCCGCGTCAGGCTCGTAGACGACCCGTCCCGAGACTGCGCCAGCGCTGGCCGCGAGACCACGGGTCAGCGGGACATGCCCCGCCGCCGCCAGCGTCTCCGATCCGGGCACCCGCCACCCCACCAGTGCCGCGAACGCCGTCGGGCCGACGCGTTCGAGCGCCGCGGTCCTGTCGAGGCTGCCCGCGCGAACCTGCTCGACGGCCACCCGCACGGTCGCCCGCGGAGTCTTCTTCGCCAGGCGCGCCTGCAGCAGCCAGAACGCGCCGTTCTCCACGGTAAACTCGACATCGACCACGTCCCCGAGCCGACTCTCGAGCGCCAACGTGGCCGCTGCGAGGGTCGGCAGGACCTCGGGGCAGACGGCTTCCAAGCTCTCGCGCGCCCCCCGCCCCGAAGCCGTCGCCCGCAGCCCCGAGGGGGAGGACCGACCGGACACGACCTCGTCCCCCTGTGCGCAAGGCAAGAACTCGCCGAAGAGTTCGTTCTCTCCGGTCACCGGATTCCGCGAGAACGCGACTCCGGCCCCCGACGCGCCCGAGGCGTTGCCGAACACCATGGCCTGGACGACGACCGCCGGCCCCGTCGTTCCATCGAGTCCCTGCGCATGCCTCTGCGCCCGCGCACGCGGCCCCTCCCACGACCGCAGGACCGCCTCGATCGCGTGCTTGAGTTGCTCGACCGCGTCATCGCAGGCCCGATCGCCGATCGCCGCCTCGTGGCGAGCGATCGTGGCGCGCAGCGACTCCTCACTCGACGTCGCACGTGGCTCCGTCGCGCGGCCGCGCGCGCCGAAGGTCTCGTGGAATCGAGCCCGTGGAAGGCCCACGACCACCGTCCCCCACGATTCCAGGAAACGCCGCCGTACATCGAGCGCAAAGGCGGCGTCCGAGCGGAGGCTGGCGAGGGCGTCGACCACCTCGCGCGTGGCTCCGACGTCGAGCACCGTGTCGAGCATCCCGGGCATCGACACCACGGGGGACGACCGCACCGACAGCAGCAGGGGCGCGCGAACATCGCCCAGCCTCGTCCCGGTCGCCTCCTCGATGGGCGCCACGATCGAGCGCACGTCGATGTCCATCGGCCACCCGCCCGACGCCGAGAACGCGGAGAAGAATGCGGTGTCCAGCACCACGAAGGCCGGCACCGAGAGCCCGGCGGCGCGTGCCTCGCACAGGCCGGCTCCCTTGCTCCCGAGGCTTTCCACGTCGCACGGGAGGCCCGGCGCGGGGACGTGCACGAACCGACTCACACGCCGCCGATGAGATGGAAGTGGGCGATTCTCGTCATGCTACCGGCGATGAGCGCGAGCAAACGGAGCCGGTTGGCCCGCACCGCCGCGTCCTCGACCATGACGAAGACCTGCTCGAAGAATCGATCGATCGGGCCCCGCAGCTGCTCGGCCACGAGCGTGAGGGCGCCCACGTAGTCTCCGCTCTGCGTCGACGCGTCGAGCGCGCCACGGAGCTCGGAGAACCGCTCGAAGAGCGCGCGTTCGGCCTCGTGGTCGAAGAGGGCCGGGTCGGGCTCCCCCGCGGGCGCATCCTTGGCGATGTTGAACGCACGCTTGAACGCGACGGCGAGTGAGTCGTACGCCGAGAGTTGCTTCAGCGCTGCGAGCGCGCGCACCCGCGCGGCGAGGTCCCGCAGGGACCCGCCCGACCAGGCCGCCAGACACGCATCCACGAGGTCGACGGGGTGCCCCTGCTGCTCGGTCAGGAACACCCGCATGCGCGCGCGGAAGAACTCATCGAGCCGCGCGGTCACCTCGGCCTTGGGGCCGAGGGACTTGCCCTGGCCTGCATAGAGATCCCAGGCGGCCCCGATCAACGCCCCCAGGTCCACGTCGATGGGCCCCTCGAGGGCCACCCGCGCGACCGCGATCGCCGCTCTGCGGAGCGCGAACGGATCCGCGCTCCCCGTGGGCACGAGGCCCAGACCGAAACAGCCCACGAGCGTGTCGATCCGGTCCGCGACCGACAGCCACGCCGCGAGGGGCTCACGCGGGACGTCATCCGTCGCGCTCTTCGGCAAGTAGTGGTCCCGGATGGCATCGGCGACGATCGGATCGACGCCTTGCCGGAGCGCGTACCAGCGCCCCATCAGTCCCTGCAGTTCGGGAAACTCGCCGACGATCAGGCTGACGAGATCCGCCTTGCCGAGCGGGGCCGCCCCGAGGGCCCGCGCATCCCCCGAGCCCCCCGCCGCAAGCTCACCGACGCGGCGGGCCTTCTCCCCGACCGATCCGAGCTTCGCCTGGAACACGACGGCATCGAGCCGCGGAATCCTGTCGAGCAGGGATGTCTGCGCGTCGGTTTCCACGAAGAACCGAGCGTCTGCGAGTCGGGCACGCAACACCCGATCGTTGCCCTTGGCGATGTTCTCGGGCGCCTTGGCGGTGTTCACGACCGCCAGGTAACGCGGCATCAACCGGTCGGCCCCGGCGGCCTTGACTGCAAAGTAGCGCTGGTGCCCGCGCATCACCGCGACGATGACCTCGTCGGGCAACGCCAGGTACGCCGGGTCGAACGTCCCGGCGATGACGTGCGGCTCCTCCACGAGCGACGCGTTCTCACCGACGAGAAACGCGTCGGGCTGCACCGCGCCGCCGATCGCGCTCGCTGCGGCTTCGAGGCGATCGAGCATCGACCGACGCCGCTCGGCTTCATCCGCGAGCACGTGCACCCGCCGAAGGGTGTCGATGTACGACGCAGCGTCCTTCACCTCGACCCAGTCCGGCGCGAGAAAGCGATGTCCTCGCGTGCGCCGCCCTGCGGTGACGCCGGCGAACTGGACCGGAAGCGTGTCGGTCCCGTGCAACGCCACGAGCCATTGCACGGGCCTGCCGAACGCCACATCCCCGCGTCCCCAGCGCATCGACTTCGAGAACGGGATCTTCCCCAGCACCTCGGCGATCATCGCAGGCAGCACGTCGGACGCGTCCTTGCCCGTCTCTCGACGGGTCAGCGCGGCGTACTCGCCCTTGTCCGTGACGACCAGGCGCACGTCGGTGACGGCCATCCCGAACTTTTTCGCGAAGCCCTCCGCCGCCTTCTTCGGCGTGGTCCCGTCCGCCTCGAACGCCGCGGCCTTCGGGGGCCCGAGCACCTCTTCCTCGATGTCGCGTTGCCGCAGCGCGACCCCTTCGACCGCCACGGCGAGCCGCCGGGGCGTGCCGTACGCGCGCGCCGCGCCGTGCGAGAGCCGCGCCGCGTCGAGCGACGCCCCCAGGCTCGCAGGCAACCACTCGAGCGCTCGGGTCACGAACGACGCCGGGAGTTCCTCGGTTCCGATCTCGATGAGGAGGTCCATCTCAAGCCTTCTTGACCAGGGGGAAGCCGAGCTTCTCTCGCTGTGCGAAGTACGACTCGCACACCGCGCGGGCGAGGTGACGAACACGGCCGATGAAGCGCTGCCGCTCGGTGACGCTGATGGCCCCGCGCGCATCGAGCACGTTGAAGTAGTGGCTGCACTTGACGACGCAGTCGTACGCCGGCAGCACGACCCTCTGCAGTGGATCTTCGATCTCGAAGGTCAGCAGGTTGCCCTTGTCCTTCTTCGCCGCGAGGCCGAGCAGCGCATGGCACTGCTGCTCATAGCGGTCGAACAGCTCGAAGTGCATCGCGACGTCCGCGCGCTCGAAGTTGTACGTCGACCACTCCCACTCCTGGCGCTTGGCGATCTCGCCGTACTTGATGCCGTGTCCCCACTCGAGGTCGTAGACGTCGTCGACGTCCTGCAGGTACATGGCGATGCGCTCGAGCCCGTAGGTCAGCTCTCCACAGACCGGTCTGCAGTCCAGTCCCCCCACCTGCTGGAAGTAGGTGAACGGCGAGATCTCGAGGCCGTCGAGCCAGACCTGCCAGCCGAGTCCCCACGCGCCGAGGGTCGGAGACTCCCAGTCATCCTCGATGAAGCGGATGTCGTGCCGGTCGGGGTTGGTGCCGATCGCACGCAGGGACTCCACGTAGAGGTCCTGGATGTCGATGGGCGACGGCTTGAGGATCACCTGGAACTGATGGAACTGTTGAAGGCGGTTGGGATTCTCCCCGTAGCGACCGTCCGTCGGCCGCCGCGAGGGCTCGACGTAGGCGACGTTCCACGGCTCGGGTCCGATCGCCCGGAGGAAAGTCGCCGGGTTGAACGTCCCCGCCCCCACCTCGGAGTTGTACGGCTGCACGATCAAGCAGCCCCGATCGGCCC
>CAIKNO010000537.1 GCA_903828805.1 uncultured Sandaracinus sp.
CGGGGAAGCGGGTCTCATCCGTCGCGCAACCGCGGTCGGTCGCACCCGAGCGCAGCTGCGCGAGAAAGGCCTCGAACCCGCGGTATGCCTCGCTCGACGGATCGAGCACCACGCCGCCGCCGTGCTCCACGCGGCCCGAGGGTTTCGCCAGCAGCAGCGGCACCCCCTGGTACTCGTAGCCCGCGAGCGCGCGGACGGCCGCGAGGTTCTGATCGATGAAGCCTGGATAGGTCGATGGAACGAGCCGGAACCGTGCCTCGGCCTGCCACGCGGCGCCGCCCGGCTGATGGCACGAGATGCACGTGGCGCTCAGCACGGGCTGCCAGGCCTGCGCCACGAAGGCGTCGCGCACCGAGCTGCAGGCGGGTCCGTCTCCGCCGCCGCCGCCGCCGCCGCCCTCGCACGACGCGAGCGCCGCCGCCGCGAGCGCGCCCGCCGCGAGAGCCACGGGGACCAGGAATCGTCGCTGCCGCATCGAGACCTCCACGCCGACGAGCCTACCCGAGCGCCTGCCGAAACGCAGCGGGCGTCGACGCCGCCGCCGATCGCGGCGGGCCGTCCTCAGCCGCGGGCGTGCCCGAGGAAGGCCTTCGTCCGCTCGTGTCGGGGGTTCTCGATGACCTCCTGAGAGGGACCGTCCTCGAGGATCGTGCCGCCGTGCAGCACCAGCGTGCGATGGCTGACGTCGCGGGCGAACTTCATCTCGTGGGTGACGACCAGCATCGTCAGCCCGTCGCCGGCGAGGGTCCGCATGACGTCGAGGACCTCGCCGACCCGCTCGGGGTCGAGGGCGCTCGTTGGCTCGTCGAGGAGCAGCGCCTCGGGATCCATCGCGAGCGCGCGTGCGATGGCGACCCGCTGCTGCTCGCCGCCGGACATCTCGTGGGGGTACGCGGTGGCCCGGTGCGAGAGTCCGACCCGGTCGAGCAGCTCCTTGGCGCGCCGGGTCGCCGCCTCGATGGACACGCCCTTCACGTGCACCGGCGCCTCGATGATGTTGCCGACCGCGGTCCGGTGCGCGAACAGGTTCCACTGCTGGAAGACCATCCCCACCTTCCGCCGGAGCGCGAGCAGCGCGCGCTTGTTCCGGACCGCGCCCCCCGGATGCAGCACCTCGCCGCCGATGTGGATCTCGCCCCCTTGGAAGTCTTCGAGGCCGTTGAGGCAGCGCAGCAGCGTGCTCTTTCCTCCGCCGGAGGGGCCGATCAGGGAGACGACCTGACCCTTCTCGAAGCGCACCGAGACATCGTCGATGACCGTCCGGTCCCCGTAGGTCTTCTTCAGCTTGCGAACCTCGATCATGACCGGGCCAGCCTTTCCTCGAGCTTGCGGGCGAAGATCGAGAGGGGGTAGCTCATCGCGAAGTAGAGCGCGGCGCAGAGCAGCCCGGGCAAGATGTGGCTGCGCGTGTCGACCGCGACGATCGTCATCCGCTTGGTGAGCTCGACGACGGTGATGATCGACACGAGCGAGCTGTCCTTCAGCAGCGCGATGAAATCGTTGGTGACGGACGGCAGCGCGAGCCGGAACGCCTGGGGCAGCACGACCCGTCGCAGCGCGAGCGGCAGGCCCATGCCGAGCGAGAGCGCCGCTTCCATCTGGCCCCTGGGCACGGCCTGGATCCCGGCGCGATAGACCTCGGCCTCGTAGGCCGCGTAGTTCATCCCGAGGCCCACCACCGCGGCCGTGATCGGGTCGAGGCGGATGGCCTGGGCCAGGCCGTAGTAGAGGATGTAGAGCTGCAGCAACACGGGGGTGCCGCGGTACAGCTCGACGTAGGCCCCCGCGAGCATGGCCAGAGGTTTCGGGGCGTAGAGGCGCCCGATGGCGATCGAGATCCCGAGCGGGATGGCGATGAGCATCGCGAGCAGCGACACGAGCAGGGTGACGCCCGCACCCTCGAAGAAGAGCAGCACCTGACCGAAGGTCATCGTGTGCGGGCGGGCGATCCCCGAGGCGGCGGCCGCGCCTCCACCGGCGCTGCCTGCGCCGTCGGCGCCGCCGTTCGGGTGCAGCATCCGCTGCTGCTCGGCCTCGCCCCATGTGCGGAGGCCCAGCTGCCGATCGTTCCAGAGGTCCTCGCGGCGCAAGATCTGTTCGAGCTCGCCACGCTCGATGATGCGCGCGAGCGCGTCGTCGAGGGCCCGCCCGAGCGCCTCGTCGGCGGGCCGCGAGGCGATCGAGTAGAAGCCGTCCCCGAGGTCGCCGACGACCCTCAGCTCCGGGCGCGTCTCGCCGTAGAGGGTCGCGATGATGTCGTCGAGGAGCACGGCGTCGTTGCGCCCCGCGACGCAGTCGGCGTAGGGCTCCTCTTGGCCCTCGTAGCCGACGACCTCGGCCCGTCCCTGCAGCAGCTCCTCGGAGAACGAGGCGCTGAGCGTGCCGACGCGCAGGCCCGACAGGGCCGACAGATCCGCGCGGACCCGAGGGTTGTCGCGTCGGGCCATGAGGCGGGCGGCGAACACGTAGTAGGGGCGCGAGAAGCGGACGCGGCCCACGCGCGGTCGGGTCACCTCGAGCCCGTTGAGCACCATGTCGAAGGTCTCGCGCTCGAGCGAAGGGATGAGCGCCGACCAGTCGTTCTGCACGAACTCCGCCCGGACGCCGAGCTCGCGGGCGAGCGCGTTCGCGAGGTCCACCTCGAAGCCCCGGATCTGCTCCGGATCGCTCGGATCCTCGTACACGTACGGCGCTCCGCCCTGCAGGTCGCCGCCCCAGCGCAGGACGCCTGCGGCCTGCACGCGGCGCAGGCTTCCGTCGTCATGCGCGGCCCCCGGCGCGGACGCGACGCCCGGGGTGGGCGGCCCGTCCCCCGACCCTCCGCACGCGACGAGCGCGAGCGCGAGGCCGAGGAGCGCGGGCAAGCGCCGGTGGAGACGGCCGGGGACCTGGTGAATCGCGTGGGGCATGGCGTGGATCCTCGGGTCAGAACCAGGTCGTCAGTCCGGCGGTGAGGGTCGTCTGCTCGGTGGCCGTCGGGCGATCCTCCCCCTCGGGATCGGGCACGTTGAGCGTCCCGGTCGGAACGTCGCCGGCGAAGAACAGGGGGAAGTCGGCGCGGTCGTGACGGACCTCGAGGCGCAGCGACGCGAACGAGAATGGGTGGTAGTCGAGCGTCAGCGTGCCCGAGCCGAGGAGCGTCGAGGTGTCGGCGCCGAGCTCGTTCAACGCGAGCGTGTCGGTGTGGAAGAGGTTCTGCGCGCCGGCGAACGTGCGCACCACATCGCCGCGCGCGGAGATCGAGAACGACTCGTGCAACTCGGCGCGGCCGAAGAGCGCCGCGCCGAGCCACCCATCGTCGCCCGGGTTGCCGGCCTCGAAGCCGCCGAACACGTGGGCGCGCAGGAACACGGGCTGGGCGGCGTGCCACTGTCCGTACAGGTCGAAGGTGTGGCGGGCGTTGTGGCCGCGGGGGTCGCCGGTGTCGCGCTCGACGCCGACCATGTAGTTCACGTAGACGTAGTTGCCCTCGTCGTTCGGGTCGTCGTACTCGAGCGAGAGCAGCATCGACTTGTCTCCGTTGTTGTCGGAGATGATCTGGTCCCACCCGTTGAAGACCCCGGCCCGCGCGGTGAGTCCCGCGCCGAGGTCGTAGTTCAGACGGAACCCCGCGATCTGGTAGGGCATCAGCGCGAACAGGTTGCTCGTCGACCAGTTCCAGTTGAGGTACGCGTTGTTGTACTCGGGGCCGAACGGCACGTTGAACACGCCTCCCTCGAGGGAGAGCGGCTCGAAGGGGGTCTGCCACTCGGTCGTCGCCTGCTGGATGAGCCGCCAGAGCAGGTCCTCTTCGATGGAGCGGGAGCCCTCCCAGAAGAGCTCGGTGAGCGCGCCGAATTGGAGCTGCAGCGTGCCGGTCACCGGGCCCGCGGCCCAGTTCGCGGAGAGCAGCGCGCTCTGCAGGCCGATCAGATCGTGGCGGGCGTCGTACCAGCGCCACGCGGTCACGCCGTTCGAGGGATCGTTGAAGTTGTAGCCGTACGCGGCCTCCAGCGTGCCGTGGAAGTCGATCGATGGTCCGTCGGTCGCGTCGCCCTCGTCGCCGTCTCCAGCGTCGCCCGCATCGTCTGCGTCCGAGTCCGAGTCCGCGTCGTCCGCGTCCCGCGCGCCGGTGCCTTGCTCCGTCGCGTCGGGCGCAGGGTCGCCGCTCGACGGATCGACCGAGGCGTCTTGCGCGGCGTCCCCATCGGCCGTGTCGTGCGAGGCCTCGTCGTGGGGGCCGGCTGCAGGCGTGGTGGTGGCATCGCCGAGCGCGCCGGATGGGGCGTCGGCGGATGTCGGGGGCGCATCTTGCGCGAGCGCATGGGCGTGCACGAGGCCGAGCAGGCCGACGACGACGGCGACGGTGAATCGAGACACGGGCATCCCTCCGAGAAACACGCGGACGACGAGGTTCGCCGGGAATATCACGGGCCCCGGCCCAGGGGACACCGAAAGTGGACGTCGACCCCGCGGCCGCCGCGGCCCGTCCACGGGGACGAGGTCCGTCCCCCCCGGCGACCGGCCGCGTTAGAGTCGCGCGATGTCGCAGCCCGAGCGCGGTCTCCACGAGACCTTGATCACCGAGGCGCTCTCGGCGCAGCTCGAGGGCCTGAGCGACCGTCTCGAGGCGCGTCATTCGGGGCTCCACGAGGCGGAGGCCGCGGACCGCATCGCCCTGCACCTCGCGCAGGTGCTGGAGCGCGCGATCGGAGCGGTCGACCGGAAGGAGCGGGTCGCGGTCGGCACGGCCCTCGCGCGAAGGCTGATCGACGCCGTCGTCGCGGCGACCTCGGCGGATGCGCTCGAGGGCGAGCGGCCGGTCGAGCCGGCCCACGTGCTGCGGAGCATTCTCGGTCGAGGGCCCGACGGCCGGGCGGAGGCGTTGCCCGAGCCGCTCATCCCCCTGCTCGACACGACGCTGCTCACCAACGCGCCCGGCGAGCCGCGGGTCGGCAGCCAGGTGCTCGCCGAGATTCCCTCCGCCGATCGCATCGACGTCGTCATGGCGTTCATCCGCCGAAGCGGCATCGCGCCGATGCTCGACGCGCTCCGGTCGCATTGCGATGCGGGCCGCGCGCTGCGCGTCCTGACGACGACGTACACCGGCTCGACGGAGGCCCGTGCCCTCGACGCCCTGCGCGCGCTCGGCGCCGAGGTCCGCGTGTCGTACGACGAGGCCAGCACCCGCCTTCACGCCAAGGCGTGGCTCTTCCATCGCGGGTCGGGGTTCTCGACCGCGTACATCGGCTCGTCGAACCTGACCCACTCGGCGCAGGTGAGCGGCCTCGAGTGGAACGTCCGCGCCTCGAGCGCGCGGAACGCGAGCGTCGTCGACAAGGTCGCGGCCGTCTTCGAGAGCTACTGGAACGGCGACGACTTCGTCCCTTACGAACCCGCGGAATTCGCGGCCCGGACCGAGGCTCGAGACGCCGGTTCCTTCCGCGTCGAGATGAGCCCGATCGAGCTGCGACCCGAGCCCTTTCAGGAGCGACTGCTCGAGCAGATTGCCCTCGCCCGGAGCCGCGGTCGCCACCGCAACCTCCTCGTCTCGGCGACCGGCACCGGCAAGACGGTGATGGCCGCCGTCGACTACGCGCGTCTCCGCGAGCACCTCCCGCGCGCCCGCCTCCTCTTCGTGGCACACCGCGAGGAGATCCTCACGCAGACGGCCGCGACCTTCCGTCATGCGCTGCGCGACCCGACCTTCGGCGAGCTGTGGGTCGGGCGGGCCCGGCCGCGTCGCTTCGATCACGTCTTCGCGTCCATCCAGAGCGTCCACGCCACGGGTCTCGAACACCTCGACCCCGCGCACTTCGACGTCGTCATCGTCGACGAGTTCCACCACGCCGCGGCGGGCTCATACCGCGCGCTCCTCGAGCACCTTCGCCCGGTCGAGCTGCTCGGCCTCACCGCGACCCCCGAGCGCAGCGACGGCGTGCCCGTCCTCGAGTGGTTCGACGGGCGAATCGCAGCCGAGCTGCGGCTCTGGGACGCCATCGATCAGCACCGCCTGGTCCCCTTCGCCTACCACGGCATCCACGACGGCCTCGACCTGCGCGACGTGCCCTGGCGTCGGGGCCGCGGGTACGACGCCGCCGGTCTGTCGAACCTGTTCACCGGCAACGACGCGTGGGCGCGGCTCGTCGTCCGCGAGGTGAGCCGTCGTGTGGACGACCCGTCGCGGATGAGGGCGCTCGGCTTCTGCGTCAGCGTCGAGCACGCACGCTTCATGGCGCGCACGTTTCGCGCGCACGGCATCGCGGCCACCGCCCTCTGGTCGGACACCCCCGACGACGAGCGCCGTCAAGCGCTCCGCGACCTCGCCGAGCGGCGCGTGAACGTCGTGTTCTCGGTCGACCTCTTCAACGAGGGCGTCGACGTGCCGGCGGTGGACACGCTCCTGATGCTGCGACCGACCGACAGCGGCACGCTCTTCCTGCAGCAGCTCGGCCGCGGTCTCCGTCGGCACCCGAGCAAGACGGTGTGCACGGTGCTCGACTTCGTCGGCCATCACCGCGCCGAATTTCGCTTCGATCGCCGCCTCGGTGCCCTGCTCGGAGGCTCTCGCAGCGACCTCATGGGCCAGGTGGCGCAGGGATTTCCGTTCTTGCCTGCCGGCTGCCACATGGAGCTCGACCGCATCGCGAGCGAGATCGTCCTGTCGAGCCTGCGACACGCCGTTCCGTCGCGATGGAGCGCCAAGGTCGAGGCGCTGCGAGGCCACGCGCGGGGGGCCGACGTGCCGCTCGCGGGCTTCCTCGAGGCGAGCGGGCTCGAGCTCGAAGACGTCTATGCAGGCGGCAAGTCGTGGTCGGACCTCTGCGAAGATGCGGGCCTTCCGTCGAAGCCCTCCGGACCCCAGGAGGCGTCGCTGCGGAAAGCGTGTGGTCGGCTCCTGCACGTCGACGACCAGGCCCGTCTGGATGCGTATCGGGCCTTGCTGCGCCCCGACGACCCGCCCGATCCTGCGCGGCTCTTGCCGCGGGAACGACGGGTGCTGCGGATGCTCATCGCGTCCCTCGTCGACAAGGCCGCGACGAAGTCGACGACGCTCGCGGAGGGTTGCGCGCTCGTGTGGGCGCATCCCCAGGTCCGGCGGGAGGTCCTGACCCTGCTCGACGCGCTCGAGACGCGCATCGCGCATCTGCCCACGACGCTCTCGACCCACCCCGAGGTGCCGCTCGCGGTGCACGCGAGGTACACCCGGCTGGAGATCCTGGCCGCGTTCGGGGCCGGCACGGGCGCGAAGGTCGCGCCATGGCAGAGCGGCGTCTACTGGGCGAGCGAAGCGAGGGCCGACCTGCTCGCGTTCACCCTCGACAAGACGAGCGGCCACTTCTCGCCGACGACGCGTTACCGCGACTACGCCATCCGGCGTGACCTCATCCACTGGGAGAGCCAGTCGGTCACCCGCGCGGACAGCGACACTGGTCGACGCTACCAGCACCACGCCCGCGAAGGCACGGGCATCATGCTCTTCGCGCGGCGGCGCACCGACGATCGCGCCTTCTATTTCCTGGGCCCCGCGACCTACGTGAAGCACGAAGGCGAGCTGCCGATGGCGGTCACGTGGAAGCTCGCGC
>CAIKNO010000538.1 GCA_903828805.1 uncultured Sandaracinus sp.
CCCCGGAGAGCCGCCCCCATCGGTGTCGATGTCGCTCGTCGAGAAGAGACCTGCGAGGTCCGCGACCACCACGTCCCGCGCGGGGTCGAACGCGTCGAGCGCGATGTCGGGGACGTTGGGGACGGTGCACGTCCGTGTTCCGTCGCGCGCATCGCCACTGCACCCGGTGGCCCCCAGATGGAAGCGGAATCCCGCCGGCTGACCGGTGCTGCGGCCCTCGACCCGGAGGTACTTGTAGCCCGCTTGCCATCCCCAGAACATCGCGGTGAGGTTCAGCGGGGACGGGGCGGTCGCGGCGTCCAGGTGGTTGCGGGCGGCCGGGACCCCGAGGCGGAATCGCAACCCCGTCACCGGGCCCGTCCCCCCGGGCACCGTGCCGACCAGGGCTCGATTCGTAGAGGCGTTGCCCCCTTCGCACGAACCGCCGGTCTCGAAGTCGAGCATCGCGACACCGCCGTTCTGCCAGACCCCGTCGTCGACGAGCTGCAGCGGGTGTTCCTCTCCGTCCGCGGTCAGCACCCGGACGTCGTGCACGTAGAACCGGAGATCGAGCGGCGTGAGCGTGCTGCGAGTGCGTCCGACGCCGTCGTAGTTCGAGCCGCACTCGAAGGCCCTGTCCGCGACCCTCCCCTCGAACCCGATGGTGATCGTTCGATCCGCGCTGCCGCACGACGCGAGCGGCGCGCCGAGCCACGCGGCGAGCACGGCCGCCACCTGACGCCTCATCGTCCTCTTCATCGTCGCCTCCAGCATGCCAGGCCCACGCAGAGCCCTCCGAACCACGCCCCGAGCGAGCACGCGCCGGCGCCCTCCCCGACGGCACACGCGCACGTCGCCGGCCGCGGCGGGCCTGCCGGATCCGGTCCGGCCTCCGCGCGCATCGCGCCATCGACGCCCCCATCCGAGGTCGCCCCCGCATCCACGGGTCCGCTGCCCGCATCGATCACGCACGGCGAGGGCGCGCCTCCGTCGGGCACCTCGGCCCCCCGCCCGACCTCCCGCAGGAAGTCGTCCCAGAACGACGCGCACGTGCACGCCACGAAGCCTTCGCACGGGCGCCTCGTGACCTGCTCGAAGCGCAGCCGGGCCTGCGGCGCGTAGGGCTCCATCGCGTCGAAGGTCGCGAGGGCGAACCCGTCCTCCAGCCCGTCGGCGCACATCCACATGGTCCGGCCCTGCGGCACCAGGCATGCGGCCGCGACGAACTTGTCCACCAGCACGAGCATGCCATCCGGCCGCAGCGCCGAGAGCCCCGCCCGCGGATTGCCGAACCACGTCGTCCCGTCGGGCCCCTGCGCCCACGCGAACGGCCGCAGCTGAGGGAGCGGGTCGGCGACGAGGCGGGTGACCTCGGCCCACGACGCGCCCGCGTCACGCGAGCGCAAGAGCCGGTCGAACGCCGGGCCCTGGACCACGAGCCAGAGGTCGTCGGCGTCGTCGGACGCCACCGCGACGAGGCGCACGAGCCGCTCCATCGCCTCGAGCGGCACGGGCTGCGCGGTCCAGTGCGCGCCACCATCGACGGAGCGCAGCACGGCCCCCTCGACCATCGTGGTGCCCTCGACGTAGGTCTGCCCCGACACGTAGAGCACGCCCGCCGCCGACGGCGCGGCCCGGAGCCGCTCGGTCAGGAACCGCAGCGGAAGCGCCGCCCCGACCGCGCGCCACGAGCGCCCCTCGTCCTCGCTCTCGAGCAAGCGGTTCGTCGCGCCCGAGTCGCCGGTGAGCGCGAGCAGCCGTCCGTCGGGGCTGCGCACGACGTCCGCCACGTAGTGCGAGGCGGACGTGGGCTCGCGCGCCCACCCGCACGTCGAACGAAGCCCCTGCACCAGCCCGTCGTTGCCGCCGAGCACCAGGAGCCCGCCGGCGGCGAGCACACCCGGCGCGGTGGCCCCCGCGACGGCCGAGGGGATCGACTCCTGGCACGTCCACGCCCACGTCGCGCCGCCGTCGTCGCTCTCGAGCAGCCCGAAGGTCGCGCGGACCACGAGTCGCTGCCGGTCGTCGGCCGCGAAGTGGATGGCCTGGGTCTGCGGGCGCCCGCCATGCGCCCTCGCCCCGGCCGCGAG
Organism: uncultured Sandaracinus sp.; assembly: GCA_903828805.1. Classification (GTDB taxonomy): domain Bacteria; phylum Myxococcota_A; class Polyangia; order Polyangiales; family Sandaracinaceae; genus Sandaracinus. The sequence goes on from CAIKNO010000538.1 coordinate 2,070, forward strand.
ACCGAGGACCGCCAGACACGACAGCAGAGACAGAGACGAACGCACGCGAACGCCAGCGTGAGGCCGGAGGCGAGCGTCTTCCAGCCCCCCGTGTGCGCAGCGCCGCGCGCTGTGCGTGGCGCCTCTCCGGCATGCTTGTCGGGACGGCCCCGCCCGTGCTACCGCAGCGGCTCCGCGTCAGGAGAGAAGACCGTGCCGAACGCTTATATTTCCGGAACCGGCGGCTACGTCCCGCCGCGCGTCGTGACGAACGACGACCTCGCCAAGGACTACGGGATCGAGACCACGCACGAGTGGATCTTCCAGCGAACGGGGATCGAGGAGCGCCGCTACGCCGAGGACGGCGTCGGGTCGGCCGACATGGGCTACGAGGCCGCGAAGATCGCGATCCAGCGCGCCGGCATCTCGGTGCGCGACATCGACATGATGATCTTCGCGACGCTCTCGCCGGAGCACCACTTCCCCGGCAGCGGCGTGTTCATGCAGCGGAAGTTCACCGAGCTGTTCGAGGGCGACATGCCCCGCTACGTGCCCGCGATGGACATCCGCAACCAGTGCTCGGGCTTCCTCTACGGCCTCGGCACCGCCGCCTCGATGGTGCAGGCGGGCGCGTGCAAGCACGTGCTGGTCGTCGGCGGCGAGACGCACTCGGCCGCGCTCGACATGACGACGCGCGGCCGCACCGTGACCTCGCTCTTCGGCGATGGCGCCGGGGCGGCGGTCGTCAGCGCGACCGACGACCCCAAGCGGGGCGTGCGCAAGTGGACCCTCGGCGCGGACGGACGCGGCGCCGAGTCGCTGTGGATGCCCGTCTGGGACATCCGCAAGAAGCCCTTCGTTCCGCTGCCCGACGGCCGCATGGGCGACGCCGTCCTCAAGCCCGAGATGGTCTGGCCGCAGATGGACGGCAAGCAGGTCTTCCGTCACGCCGTCGAGAAGATGTGCATGGCGCTCATGCAGGTCTGCTTCGACCTCTCGCTCAGCGCGAACGACATCGATCTCTTCGTGTTCCACCAGGCGAACATGCGCATCAACCAGTACGTCGCGCAGCAGCTGGGGATCCCGGAAGAGAAGATGATCCACAACATCCACAAGTACGGGAACACCACCGCCGCGACGATCCCGCTGCTGCTCGCCGAGGCCGAGGAGACGGGCCGGCTGAAGCCGGGCATGAAGGTCGCCATGGTCGCGTTCGGCGCGGGCTTCACGTGGGGTGCGGCCATCGTCGACTGGTGAGCACGTCCGACGTGGCCCGCGCGCGGAGAGCGCCCGGACACGACGGAAGACGCGAGGGCCGGCCTGCGAACGCAGGACCGGCCCTTCTCGTTCGGACCACGCCGAACGCGGCGCTCAGCCGAGATGCCGATGGAGGTACGCCGTCGTCCGCGTCCACGCCGACGCCGCGCTCGCCGCGTCGTACACGCGCGCGTCGCCCTCGCGCATGAACGCGTGGCCGGCGTCGTAGACGTGCAGCTCCATCGCGCCGCCGTGCGCGTTCACGCCGTCACGGAAGGCCGCGGCCTTGTCGGGCACGGCCCACCCGTCGTTCGCCGCGAAGTGCGCCTGGATCGGGCACTTGACCTTCGAGGGGTCGAAGAAGTCGGGGCGCGGCAGGCCGTAGAACGGCACCGCGCAGACGAGCCCCTCGACGGCGCCGGCCGCGGCGAAGGCCATGGCGCCGCCCATGCAGAAGCCGACGATGCCGACCTTGCCGTTGCACCGCGGATGGGCCGCGAGCGTGGCCACGGCCGCGCGCAGATCGTCCATCGCGGACTCGGTGGACAGCGCGTTCATGAGGCCCGCGGCGGTCTCGTCGTCCGTCGCGACCTGGCCGTGATAGAGGTCTGGCGCGAGCGCGAGGAACCCCTCCCCGGCGAAGCGCGTGCACAGCGCTCGGATGCCGTCCGTCACCCCGTGCCACTCGTGGATCACGAGCAGTCCCGGCGCTTGGCCTTCTCCCGCGGGCCCGGCGAGGGCACCCGTCACACCCGGCTTGATCTCGATGGTCTCGGTCATGTCGCGGGAGGGTACAGGCGAATGCCACGGCGGCCCATCCCCGATGTGCGACGTCCCCATGCTCCGTCTCCGTTTCGCGGTTTCGCTCGACTTCGAATTCGATGAATTTCCGGCCGAGCGGCGATCCTCTCCATCGGTCTTCCCGGCGCGAACGCAGATTTTTCAATCATTTCGATCGCCGAGGGTGCCGCGATGTAGGCGGAGATCGCCGAACGGCCCACCGAACTTCAGCGCCCCCACTTTTCGTCGATCGGTCGGTGTGTAGCTTCGTCGAGATGCGACGAATCGGCCGGCTCTTCGCTCCCTGTGTCGCGCTCGCGCTCGGACTTCTGCTGCCGTCGGGAGACGCGCACGCCCAGCGCGGTCCATCGCCCGATGGGCCGACGGCCGCGCTCACCGTCCCACGACGCGCGCCGAGGCGTTCTACGGCCTGCAGCCGCCGCGCGCGCACCCGCCGAGGATGCCGCGCCGAGCGACGGGTGCCCGAGCCCAGGGGCGCCGCCCTCGAGCGCACCGCGCGCCTCGGCCTCGGAACGCACGGGGCAGCGATGCAGGCCCTGCACGGCGGCGCCCTCGTCGCGTGGCGGGCCGAGGTCGGCATGCGGGGCGACGGGGCCCGCTTGACGTTTCCGGTCCCGGCGGGGCACGCCGGTCGGGGCTTCGGCTTCACGAGACACGGCGGCCTCGGTCACGTCCCACACGAGGGTCTCGACATCGGCGCCCCGGAGGGCACCCTCGTCGTCGCGTCGCGGGCGGGCCTCGTCGTCTACAGCGACAACGGGATCCGCGGGATGGGCAACGTCGTGGTCCTCGCCCACGAGGACGGCTCGTCCACGCTCTACGCGCACTGCCGCCGCACGCTGGTCGCCACCGGCGAGCAGGTCCAGCGCGGACAGGCCGTCGGCGAGGTCGGGGCCACGGGCCTCGCGCTCGGACCCCATCTTCACTTCGAATGGCACGTCCGCGGGGCCGCACGGAATCCGGCCTCGCACTTCGTCCGCAGGGACAGCGATCCAGCCCTCGCCGGCCAACCCGCGCGGCGGCAGACGCGCTGAGGCTCCCGTCGGTGGCGGCGGCGAGGGACTCCGCGGGCCAGCGCCTCGAGGCCACGGGCGCCCGCGGCTGACCGCACCGAAGGGGCCTTGCCGACGGCCCCGCGCACGCCCAGAACGGGCCTTTCTCCCGGAGGTCCCCATGAAGCGTTCCTGCGTCGTTCTCCTCACCCTCGCCGCCCTCGCCGGTTGCGGAGGGACCACGTCCACCCCGACCGAGACCCAGGCCGCCGCGACCACGGCCGGCCACGAGTCGAACGCCGCGTTCTCGCAGATGACGGTCGAGCAGGTCGCCGCCGGCCTCGCCCAGGGCCCCGGCGCGCTCTCGGTCTTCGACGCGAACTCGCCCGCGACCTACGCCGAGCACCACGTGCCCACCGCCACCTGGGTGGACTACGACGGCGTGACCGCCGAGCAGCTGCCCGCGGACCTCGCGGCGCCCGTCGTCTTCTACTGCGCCAACGAGCACTGCGGCGCGAGCCACACGGCCGCCGAGATCGCGATCGGCCTGGGCCACTCGAACGTGTCGGTCATGGGCGCCGGCATCCAGGGTTGGGTCGACGCCGGACAGCCGGTCGAGTCGGCCACGCCGTGAGCTGAGCATCGTCCCGGGGCGAGGGCGCGCGCGCGTCGGCGGTTCAGCCAGCCGCTGTAGTCTTGGCCGCTGTGGTCTTGGCCGCTGTGGTCTTGGCCGCTGTGGTCTCGGCCGCTGCGGTCTCGGCCGCTGCGATGTTGGCCGCTGCGGTGCCGACCGCACCCCACGCCCCGAGGACGAGGATCATTGCGCGGTCCAGGCGCCGTCCATCGTCCAGGCCACGCCCCGCACCTGCCGGGCCGCGTCGCTGCACAGGAAGACGGCCAGGCCCGCGAGCTCCTCGATGGAGACGAACGCACCCGACGGCTGCTTCTCGGAGACGAGCGCGTCCTGCGCGGCGTCCATGCTCAGCCCGCTCTTCGCGCTGCGCGCCTCGATCTGCTTCTCGACGAGCGGAGTCCGGACCCACCCGGGGCAGATGGCGTTGCACGTGACGTCGGTGCGGGCCGTCTCCAGCGCGACCACCTTCGTGAAGCCGACGAGGCCGTGCTTGGCCGCGACGTAGGCCGACTTCTCGGCCGAGGCGACGAGCCCGTGGACCGAGGCGACGTTCACGATGCGGCCCCAGTTCTTCTGTCGCATCGCCGGGAGCACGAGCCGCGTGGTGTGAAACGACGCCGTGAGGTTCACCGCGAGGACCGCGTCCCAGCGCTCGGTGGGAAACTGCTCGACCGGCGCGACGTGCTGGATCCCCGCGTTGTTGACGAGGATGTCCACGCCGCCGAAGGCCTCGCACGCCGCGCGGTGCATCGCCTCGATCTCCGACGGGCAGGCGAGGTTCGCGCCATGGTGCATCACCCTTCCGCGGTGCGGCTTGCCAGCGCGGAGCGTCTCGAGGCGCGCGGCCTCGACGTCCCCGAACCCGTTGAGCACGACGTGCGCGCCCTGCGCGGCGAGCGCCTTCGCGATGCCGAGGCCGATGCCGCTCGTCGAGCCGGTCACGAGCGCCGTCTTGCCGAGGAGCGTCGGCGTGCTGCGTTCTCGCGCGACCCGGGCCGGGCGGCGGGTGCGCGGCGCGGCCTCGATCCGCACGCCTTCGGTGGACCTCAGCATGCGGCCCCCGCGTCGGCGGGCAGGGTCGCTGCAGGCCGTGGGCGCTGATGCTCGCGCACGAACGCGCACAGCACGGGGGCGATGGAGTCGCGGAACTTGCGGCCCGAGAAGATCCCGTAGTGACCGCAGCCCGGCATCGTGAGCGCACGCTTGGCGCGGCCGGGGATCCCCGTGCACAGCGCGAGCGCGGCGTGGGTCTGCCCGGGGCCGGTGATGTCGTCCTCCGCGCCCTCGACCGTCAGCAAGGCCGTGTCTCGAATGTCCTCCGGCGCGACCCGCGTCCCGCGCACCGTCCACGTCCCGCGGGGCAACGAGAACGACTGGAAGACCTCGCGCACGGTGTCGAGGTAGAAGTCGGCGTCCATGTCGAGCACCGCGTTGTACTCGTCGTAGAACCGTTCGTGCGATGCGGCGCTCGAGTCTTCGCCCGAGATGCGATCGAGCCAGTACCGGCGATACGCGTCCGCGTGCTTGCGCTTGTTCATCGAGACGAACGCGCCGAGCTGCAGGAAGCCCGGGTACACCCTGCGGCCCGCGCCGGGGTGCCCGGGCGGGACCTCGTACACGAGGTTCTGCTCGAACCAGCGGAGGGGATGCTCGGTCGCGAGGCGGTTCACCGCGGTCGGAGAGATCCGCCCGTCGACAGGTCCCCCCATCAGCACGAGCGCCCGCGGGGTCGCCTCCCCCGCGGACGCGAGCAGCGACACCGCCGCGAGCGCCGGCACCGTCGGCTGACACACCGCGATGACGCTGAGGTCCGCGGCGCCGAGCTCGCGGATGAACGCCATCAAGTGCTCGACGTAGTCGTCCAGACCGAAGCGCCCTGCCGCGGGCGGCACGTCCTTCGCGTCGCTCCAGTCCGTCACGTAGAGGTCGTGGTGCGGCGCGAGGGCGCGCACCGTGTCCCTCAGCAAGGTGGCGTGATGCCCGGACAGCGGAGCGCAGAGGAGCACGCGCGGCTGCCGGTCGAGCCTCGCCTGGACCGCGTCCGAGGCGCCCCGTCGCGCGAAGCGGACGAGGCTGCAGAACGGCGTGGCCGCCACGACCTGCTCGCTCACCGCGAGGGTCTCGCCGTCCAGCTCGACCGAGCGGACGTCGAACGCGGGACGGGGGTACTCCTTCGTCAGCCGGTGGACGAGCTCCCATCCGGCCGCCGCGAAGGGCGCCCCGAGGACGGGCGTCCTCCGCAGCCACCGGGCCTGCACCCGCGACCACGCGGCCATCGGCCGGAGGGCGCGTCGAGAGAGATCGTGGAGTTCGTACAGCATGGGGTGAGGGCCATGATGGACCATCGAATGTTGCAACGCAACATCGCGCGCTCACCCATAAATCAAAAACCAAGCGCCTCGAAAGAGATTCTGGTGCTGCTGTGCAACACGGCTCCGATCCCGCGTGGAGGCTCAGGCCGCAGGGGGCGGCGACGGGCGGAACATCGGCCCGGCGACGGGGAACACGGCCCGCCCGGCCGCGGGGTTCACCAGCAGCGCGAAGGCGATGTAGAGGGCGATGGCCATCAGCACGACCGTCGAGACCGCCACGCCGAGCCCGAGCGCGGGCGCGAGGTCGTGGCCGTGCCCGAGCAGGTGACGGGCGATGCGCAGGACGTAGAGCACGTCGATGTCGAGCAGGAAGGCGAAGAGCAGCTTCGCGTAGAAGCCGAACGCGTACGTCAGCACGACGAAGATGAGCAGGAAGGTCAGGTCCACCGAGAAGCCGACGGTCGCGTCCACGGCCCGGCCCTGGGACGCCTCGGAGAGCGCGTGCCAGTTCATCACCCAGTTGAACGAGAACGTGGTCAGCAAGGTGCCGCCGAGCGTGTTCTTGTTCGCGAGGGACATGAGCCCCGCGAGGAACTGACACCCGGCGCCGAAGAGAAGACAGAACCACGCCGCAGTGGCGAACATCGAGGCCGCGCGCGCGGGATCGGTCGGCACCATGCCGAAGGCGATCGGCAGCAGCGCGCCGCACCCGATCGAGAGCCCGAGGAGGCCGAGCGGGGTGGGATCGCCGAAGGGGAGCGTCGCGGGCGCGGCGGAGGGGTCGTGCTGCATGGAAGGGGTTCCTGGTGTCTCGGACGTCAGCGGGAAGGTCGGGGGTCGCGGGGTTCCGTCGGAGCTTCGGACGCGCCGGGAGGCGTGGGGGCGGCGGCCTCGAGGACGACGCCGTCGCCGGGGTCCACGACGCCGTCGCGGGCGGCCCAGAAGGCGCGCATCGTGGGCCACAGCTTGCGGGAGGCGGCGCTCGAGACCATCGCGCCCACGTGGCCGCCGGGGACGTGGACGTGCTGGGCGTCGACGCCCTCGAGGTGCTCGAGGAGCACCGACGCGCTGCGGTGCGGGACGATGTCGTCGTGCTCGAACGTCACGCAGAGCACCGGGCAGCGGAGCGCGTCGAGCCGCACCGGCCGCCCGCCGAGGCGGAGCGTCCCGAGGATCAGCGCGTTCTTGCGGTAGAGCTGCTCGACGTAGGTCTGCCAGCACGCGCCAGGGAAGCTGACGTTGTCGTTGCCCCAGGTCTCGAGCGCGAAGAACCCATCGAGGAAGGGCTCGTCCCACGCACGCTGCGCGAGCGAGACCGCCTTCACGAGCGGCAGCGTGGGACGCAGCAGCTGAAACGCGCCCTGCATGAGCTGCCACGGCACGTTGCCCGCGCCCTCGACGAGCGCCTCGGTGTCGAGCGAGCGGGTGTTCGTCCACCGTGAGAGCAAGCCGCCGTCGTGGAAGTCCACGGGCGCCGCGACCAGCGTGAGCGACGCGACGCGCGCCGGCTGCAGCGCGGCGTGCAACACGGCGAGCGTACCGCCCAGGCAGTACCCGAGGACGTGCGCGGCCTCCGCGCCGGACACGCGGGTGGTGACCCGGAGCGCGCGGCCGATCGCGTGGACCACGACGTCCTCGAACGTCACGTAGCGGTCCTCGTCCTCGGGCGTGCCCCAGTCGATGATGAAGACGTCGTGTCCGGCCGCGACGAGGCTCTCGGCGAAGCTCTTGCCGGGCATCAGATCGAGCACGTAGTGCCGGTTGATGAGCGATGGAATCAGCAGCACCGGGGTGCGAAACGCCAGGCCTTCGGGCCGCGGCACGTAGCGCAGCAGACGCCACTGCCCCTCGGCGTGCACGACGTCGGAGGGCGTCTGGCCCACGGGCGGCGCGGGACGGCCGAAGAGCGACGCGAGGCCCCGGACGAGGGTGCGCGGCGCGATCATGCGCCCCCCCGGGGACCGGGCGTCTCGTAGAGGGCCTCGAAGTGCGCCCGGAACGCGGTCGTCACGGCCTTGCGCTTCACCTTGAGGGTCGGCGTCAGGTGGCCCGCCTCGACCGAGAGCGCGGGCTCCATCAGCGCGAACCGCTTGATCGTCTCGTAGCTCGCGAGGGACGTGTTGACCGCGTCGATGCGCGCCGCCACGAGGGCCTCGGCCGTCGTGCCCGGCGCCGCACGCTCGAGCTCGGCCTGCACCGCGGGCGGGTTCAGCCACACCCCGGCGACGAGGAACTTCTTGGCATCGCCGTACACGACGACGTGCTGGAAGAGCGGGTCGTCGGCGAAGCGCTGCTCGAGGTTCGCGGGGGGGACGTTCTTGCCGCCGGCGGTGACCAGGATGTCCTTCTTGCGGTCCACGATCCTCAAGAAGCCATCGTCGGTGAACACGCCGACGTCCCCCGTCTTGAGCCAGCCGTCGTCGGTGAACGCCTCGGCCGTCGCGGCCGCGTCCTTGTGGTAGCCGAGGAAGATGCTCTCGCCCTTCGCGAGGATCTCGCCGTCGTCGGCGAGCCGGAGCTGCACGCTCGGGAACGGCTTGCCGACCGAGTCGAACCGGTAGGCGTCGGGGCGGTTCATCGTGAGCGTCGGAGAGGCCTCCGTGAGGCCGTAGCCCTCGATGATGAGGGCGCCGGCTTCGAGGAAGAGCGCCTTCACCTCCTGCTTGAGGCCCGCGCCGCCGGACAGACAGAAGCGGAGGTTTCCGCCCGTGACCGCCGCGAGCAAGCCCGCCCGCGCCGCCGCGTCGGCCCCGCCCATCGCGGCCTGCGCGAGCTTCTCCCAGAGGACGGGGACGCTCATGAAGACGCTGGGCTTCACGACGGGCAGGCGCTGCAGCACGGTCGCGGGATCGGCGAGGTGGCTGGTCCATCCGAGCGTGTTGCCGATGCACGCTTCGCCGAAGCCGAACACGTGGCTCATCGGGAGCCAGAGGAGGTCCGTCATGCCCTCCTCGAGCAGCGGGCCGAGCACCTGCAGCCAGTCGCGCCCGTTCACGCCGACGTTGCGATGCGTCAACGGCACGCCCTTGGGAGGACCGCTCGTGCCGCTCGTGTAGAGCATGAGGCCGGGTGCATCGAGCGAGATGGACGAGAGCAAGCGCGCGAGGGCGTCGGGGTCGGCCGCATGCGCCGCGTGGCCCAGGCGCCTCGCCTCCGCCCAGCCGAGGACCTTGCCCTCGACCTCGGCGTCGGAGGGCGTCGCGAGGCCCGACGCGCGCATCGACGCGAGCGCGCGACCCGCGTCGAGCCCCGCGTCCATCAGCACGATCCGCACGAGGGCGGGCAACGAAGGAAGGGCCGAGAGGACCCGCCGCAGCAGCGGTTCGCCATCGACGAACACGACGCTCGCGTCGGAGTGCGACAGGACGTACGCCGCCTGCTCCGCGGTGCTCGACGCATAGATCGGGACCATCACGCCCGAGGCGGTCTGCACGCCGAGCGCGGCGCTCATCCACTCGACGCGGTTGTGCGCGAACACCGCGCCCCGGAAGCCGGGGGCGTGGCCGTCCGCGGCGAGGAAGAGCGCGACGTCGCGCACCTCGTCGGCCACCGCGCCGAAGGTCACGGTGCGCTCGGCGCCGCCCTCCGTGACGACGAAGCGCGGCCGGTCGCGGTGGGCGTCGAGCGCGTCGAAGAGGGCGTGGGGGGCGGGGCGAAGCGCGAGGTACTTGCGGACGTCCATGGAAGCGATTCCTGTGCGGGGCGGGTGACGTGGAGCGGGGCGAGGGGGCGCTCAGCGACCGCGCCGCGCGTCGTCGAGCTTCTCCTCGAGATCGAGGATCCGGCGCTCGAGCACCGAGAGCATCCGCAGGGTGCGCTCCTGGTCGCGCCGGTTCGGCAGGCCGACCGCGCTCCACACCCCGGTCAGCGTGCGGCCCGCGCGCGCCTTGCCGTGCAGCAATGCGGTGAGCACGGCGCCTGCCGGCTCGAGCACGCGGGGGCTCTGCAAGAGCTCGCTCGAGCGCTTCGCGGTGCGCTCCTCCCACGCGTCGAAGCCCTTCTTCCAGCGGTCGAACAAGGTCGTCATCGTCGTCTCCCCTTCCGGCCTCAGAGGCCGAAGCGCCGCATCTCCGCGGCGAGCGTGAAGTCCTCGACATCGTCCCCATCGCGCGCGGTCACGCCCGCGACCTGACCGAAGCACTCGAACACGAACGTGCTCTGTCGCCGCACCACGGGCGCGCCCGCGCTCGGCGAGATCGTCACCCGGGTGGCCACGCGCATCGCCTGCGTGAACGTGAGGTCCGGCAGCACGAGCTCGCCCATCGCCGGCACCCGGCTCTCGTACGTGTCGCGGCCCGCGTACGGCAGCCCGCGCAGGGTGCCGGAGACGTCGGCCGTGCTGACCCACGCGCGCCCCGGCTCGAGCGGCAGCTGGAAGAGCACGATCGGCGTGGCGTACGGGAGCAGCGTGCGACCCTCCGGCGGATCCATCTCGCGGCTCGCGAGGCCGAGCAGGGAGAACGCGCCCTCGTCGAGCCGATAGAGCGCCACGACCCCGCCACTGGGCTCGGTCGGCACGGCGACCTCGGCGGTCGGAAACGTCGCGGCATACCACTGGACCGCGGGATCGACGGCCTCGATCCGGGCGACGCTGTCGGTGCTGTAGTCGGCGCCGAGATCCCAGCGCCGGGTCCCGCCGCCGCGCTCGACGCCCGCGAGATCGACCTCGCGCGCCTCGCCCTCGGGTCCGAACAGGAACGACACCGGGGTGCCGATCGAGGGCTCCAGCTCGCGGGCCTCGATGCGGCCGTCGAGATCGGGCACGCACCCGAGCGGAGGCACCGCGGCGTCCGCGTCCCACGACATGCGCATCGGGAGCGTGCGGTTCGGACCGCAGCCGGGGCACAGCGCGAGCGCCGCGGCGGCGAGGAGACGCAGGATCGACGTGGATGCGCGCATGGGGTCCTCAGTAGAGCATCTGCAGGCGCAGGCGGAGCAACTGGGCCGGCGAGGCCCCGAGTCCCAGCGCGGGGTTGTCGAGGCCGGAGAGAGGGAAGAGGGCCGCGTAATCGAGGGCGGCGACGAACCCCTCGCGGGTCTGGTAGGTCAGGGCCGGATCGACCTCGACGCCGAGGGGTCGATCGCCACCCGGCGTCGACGAAGGCTCGACGGCGAACGACGTCACCCCGAAGAGCGTCGCAGAGAGCGCCCCGAACGGCGCATCGAAGAGGCGCACGCGGAGGTGCGGGCGGAAGTAGAACGCGTCGGTCACCCGCCCGACGATCTCGCGGAACAGGATGCGGTCGATCCGGTAGTCCGGATGGAAGCGGAAGTTGTCGACCGTCGTGTCGTACGGCAGCGTCGCCTGCGGTCCATCGAGGTCGCCCGGCTGCGGGCTCGCCTGCAACGCGCGCGGAAACGCGCCGAACCCGGGCGCCGAATCCCCGGACGCGAACCCGGCGTCGAAGCCGAACGTGAACGCCGAGTCGCGCGGGAGGAAGTCGGTCTCGAGCGCCGCTCCGAACTGGGTGGCCGTGACGGGATCCCGCAGGAGCACCCCCGGAACGAGCGACGCCTGCGCGATGCGCGAGTAGAGAAAAGCCGCCTCGAACTCGACCCGCACGTCGCGGTTCTCGACCCTCAGCCACACGTCGGTGGCCACCGCGGAGAGACCGCGGGGCACGACCTGCGAGGCGGAGGGCGTGACCGGCACCGACGCCGGCAGGTACGACGCGGGCACGTCGCCCTCCTGCCATCGGTGCGAGAGGTAGGCCCCGTACTCGACGGTGGTTCGGCCCGCGACGTGCCGACGGAGGCGCGCCGCGTCGGAGTGCCAGCGCAGCCACGCCAGCGTCAACGTGCGGACGTCGTCGGTGGGCGTCAGGTCCACCGCGCGGAAGCCGCTCGCTCGACGGCCCAGCGGGCCCGTCGCCGAGATGTCGAACGAGAGGGCCCACACGTGCTCGAGCAAGGGCGTGGCGAACGCCACGCGGTCGGCCACATCGCCGCCGTCGCAGTCGTTGCAGTCGCCGCCATTCGCGAGCAGCCCGAGCCCCCAGGTGTTCGCCTGCCGGCCGAGCGTGAAGAGCCCGAAGGGCGTGAGGGCCTCGGCCCACGCGCGCCGCAGGTGCAGCGCGTTGTCGAGCGCGCGCTGACCGACCGTGGCCGAGGGGATGTCGTCGGGCGTCGAGCCGAGCGTGAGGTTGTCGAGGACGTCGAGCCGCGTGTGGATGGCGACCACCCCGCCCGGCGCATAGACCGAGACGTCGGCGCGCAGCCGCATGTCCGCCTGGTAGAGCGTCTGCGCCCTCGGGTCGTCGAGCGGCACCGCGAAGAGCGGATCGCCCGATGGGCCGACGCCGCGGTCGAGGTCGAGGTTCGTCAGGGACTCGCCGCGCCCGCGGAAGTACCCGTGCAGCTCGAAGGTGAAATCATCCGGGTCCTCGTGGGCGCGGATGTCGTCTCCGGTGTCGTGGAAGCCCTGCGCCGAGGCCGACGACCCGGCGACGAGCACGGTCCCGGCGAGCGCGGTCCCGGCAAGGACTGGCAGCGCGGCCTTCGCGAACCACGCGGTGAGCCGGCACGAGGTCGCGCCGCGGATCATGGCGACACCTCGCCACCGGAGGTCGCGTCCTCGGCGAGGAATCGCGTGAGCTCGGCCGTCGACTGCGCGGCGTGCTCGATCATCGGGAAGTGCCCGCATCCGGGGTAGACCACGAGGCGGGCGCCCGGCAGGTCGCGCACGAGGCGCTCACCGACCGCGAGCGGCGTCACGCGGTCCTCGCGTCCCCAGAGCAGCAGCGTCGGCTGCGACACCGTGCGGTAGCGTCCCTCGACACGCTCGTAGTGCATGCCGCGCACCGCCGCGAGCGCGGCCGCGTACGTGCCGGGCCTCCGAAGCGCGGCCTCGACCGCATCGATGAGCTCGATGGTGACGAAGCGCGGATCGTGGAACGCGAGCGCCATCCGGTCCTCGACCCGCTCGCCGTACCACGCGGCGAACATCGCCTCTCCGACGCCGTCGGCCCGGGCCGCATGGAAGAACGCTGGAAGCTGGGCGTCGTAGGCCCACGCGTCGTAGAGCGCGAGACGCGACACGCGGGCGGGGGCCATCATCGCCACGCGCAGCGCCACGCCGCCGCCGTAGCTGTGCGCGACGACTGCGGCCCGCTCGATCCCGAGGTGGTCCATCAGGTCGAGCACGAGCCGCGCCTGTGCGTCGCTCGAGTAGTCGCCGGGCGGGCGAGACGTCCACCCGAAGCCGCGCAGGTCGAGGGCGACGACCCGATGCCCGGCCGCGACGAGCGTCGGACGCACCGCGGCCCACGTCTCGAGGGAGGACGCGAAGCCGTGGATCATCACGACCGGCGCCCCCTGACCCTCGTCCACGTAGCGGACGCGCACCCCGTCGATGACGGTGTAGGTCGCATCGGCGGGCTCGCCCGGCATCGTCCCGGCATGGAACGCGAGGCAGCCGGGCAGGAGCCCGAGCAGGACGGCAGCGGCGGGCAGGACGCGGCGCACGGAGGCTCAGGGCGCGAGGCGCCGAAGCTCGGCGGCCGCGGTGAACTCGGCCTGGGTCTCGAGCGGGTTCGACACGACCAGCGCCGCGATGCCGAAGCACTCACCGACGAACGCGAACTGGCGCTGGGTCGTCAGCGTCAAGAGGCCGCTGCGACGGACCATCTCGGTGCGCACGCGCAGCGCCTCGATCATCCCGAAGGGCGTGGCCATCGTGCCCGACGCATCGACGACCGAGGTGTACTCCTCGGTGTACGCGGCGGGCACGCCGAGCGCCTGGCCGCTCACCGTCGAGGTCGTGGAGAACGTGTCGCCCGACCGCAGTGGGAACGCGAGCAGCATCACGGGCGGCTCGTAGCTCAGGCGGGTCTGGGTGACCCCGGCCGTCGGCGACACGACCCCGAGGAGCAGCAACGCGTCGTCGCTGATGCGAAAGACGCCGAGGTTGTCGGACGACGCCGAGAGACGCGCGGCGTGCGTCGCGGTGGGGAACGACGACGACCACCACGACGCCCCGGGCTCGAGCAGCTCGACGAGCGCGTCCGCGTCCCCGGAGTAAGGACCCGTGAAGTCCCACGATCGGCCCGAACCCTGCGGGGTGCCGGCGGTCGAGACCGTCGCGCCCTGCGCGACCCGGAACGTGGCGCGGAGCCCGGGGCGGAGCGGCACCTCGTCGCGTGACACGATTCCGTCGCGGTTCGGCGCGCAGACCCGCGCCCCGCCGTCGACGCCCGCCCCTCCGCCATCCCCGGGACTCGACGCGTCGGACACCTCGGTCGCGTCGAGCGGCGCGGCCGCATCGTCCGGCACAGCGGACCCGCCGTCGAACGGTCCGGCGTCGACCGCGCGCGCGCAGGTCCCGTCCGAGAGGCACACCCCGCTCGCGCACTCGGCCCCGAGGCGGCAGGTCGCGCGGCCCCCGGCACAGCCGACGAGCGCCGAGAGAGCGAGCCAGAAGGAGATCGAGGCAGCACGTGACATGGACCGCTCCGAATTCGGACGGAAGGCGAGGCGACCGCCCCGGGCTCACCCCGGCACGGACCGTGGTGCAGCGCACAACACAGGCGCTCGTTTCTGGCCTGACGCCCAGTTCGTGTCAAGGTCGCTCGTGTTGCAACGCACCATTTCCGACCCCGGCCTCGCCTCGCAAGACGCCCTGCAGCCCGTCGCCGAGAACGCCCTGCAGCCCTTCCCCGCGGACCCCGCCGCACCGGCGTCGCGGCCGTTGCGCCGCGCTCCGGCCCCGCGCAGGCTTCGGGACCGCATGCGC
>CAIKNO010000539.1 GCA_903828805.1 uncultured Sandaracinus sp.
CGTGCGGCGCAACTCGAGCCGCTGGGTGTCGTCGAGGGGCCGGTCGCGGCGCATGCCGTAGAGCACGCGCGCGATGACGTTCGTGCCGGGGCTTACCGTGATCTCCGGATGGCTGCAGAGGATCAACTGCAGCAGCGTCTTCCCGGAGCGCTGATTCCCCGACATGAAGACGTGCTCCATCGGCGGGGAAGTTACACCCGTCACCGGGGGGGGGCCAGCGATCACCGAGGCGTGCGGGCCGGGTCCTCCGGTTCCCGCGTCGCCTCGTCGCTGCGCGACAGCATGGTCGCGAGGACCTTCAACGGATCGAACCCGAGGGTCTGGGTGACGCTCGCGATCTCGGTCACGCGGCCCCGGACGTAGCGGGCCACGGGTGCGAATTGCGCCAGCGCGTCGATGCCCCCGAGCCAGTCGGCGGTCTGTTTCGCGACGGCCCGCGTCGCGTCCGCGCCGAGGGCGACGGCCATGTAGGCGGGCGCCGGTTGCACGATCACCTCGCGCATCGCCACCGCCCGGGCCCACGCCCCGGGCGCGTACGAGCGAAGCAGACGGCGCAGCGAACCGAGCTCGGCATAGATGCCCACGTGCACGGGGCCGACCGCGCGCGACACCCCCTCGGTGACGAAGCGGTGATCGCGGCGCCAGTCTCCTCCGAGCGGGCCGCTCCACCGCGCGATGCGGTCGGGGCCGGCGACGAGGTCGATCTCGCCGTTCCGTCGTCGCAGGACGAGTCCGGTCCAGGGCAGACTTCCGCTCCACACCATCAGCACCAGCGTCCGGTCGTCGGGCAGCACCGTGTCGAGGACCCGTCCGATCGTCCGCGAGGTGGGGATCGGCACCGCAGCGAGGGGTCTGAGCCAGACGTGCAAGAGCCCCGCGTCGGTCACTTCCCTCAGCGTTCTGGCGACGACGAGCCACTGTGCGATGTAGTCGTCGCCGCGCTCCAGCCGTTGCGCGACGCGCTCGGAGATCTCCTCCACGACGCCCTCACGCAGGACGTACGCACGACGCGCCCCGTACCGCGCGGCGAGGCCCGGCAGGTCGTCGGGGCCGTGGTACTCGACCGATGGGATCCGGCCCTTCTCGGTGTGGAACGCCTTGAGGACCTTGCCGTCCGCGGAGACGATGACCACGACGGTGCCGGCAGGCCCGTCGGGGGCCGGCGTCCCGGTCTCGTCATGGTCGACCTCGGGGGCGTCGCTCTCCTGCGGATCCCGGTGGATCCGCTGCACGACGCCCGGCGCGAACAGCGAGATGAGGTTCGTCCACGAGCGGGCGTCGAACCCCTCGACGCGCAGATCGGCGGCGATCACGAGACGCCCCCGAGCCCCGCGGCGGTGCCGCGCTCGCCCGCGCTTCGCACGACGATCAGCATGCGGCACTGCAGCGGGGCCATGGTCAGCCGCAGCGTCCTCTCGCCCGAGACGTGCTCGCCGGTCGCGGCGTCCTCGAACGTCATCGCGCAGGGCAGGTCGATCTCGGCCTCGACGGGCTCGGTGCCGGGGTGGATGACGAAGAGGACCTGCGTGCCGTCGACGTTCTCGTGCGCGGCGGTCTCCACCGGCGAGGGCCGGGCCGCGAACGGGGTCGGGAGCGCGAGCCGTCGCGCCAGCTCGGTGACGACGTCCACCGCGTCGTCGAGCGTGTCGATGAAGACGCGCTCCCCGTGGCGGGGCACCTCGAAGAGCCCCGGTTGCATCGAGCCGTCCAGGTTCGGCATCGCAGGGCCGTACACGATCGTCGTGCCGGTGGCGGCGAGCCCGCACAACGCCCTCCATCGCGGCCCATCGACGAACTCGTAGCTCGGCGTGATGAGGACCTGGAAGGACGCGAGACGCTCGGCGGGCAGGTCCCCATCGACGTAGACGTAGGGGATGCCGGCGTGGGTCAGCGCCTCCGCGAAGCGCGCGAGCATCTTCCACCACAGCACCTGGATGGGCCCGGCGAACCCGAGCGTGTCCTCGCGACACGCATCCACCGGGGAGCCGCCGACCGCCTCGAGCGTCAGCGGCGAGAACACCCCGAGCAGGTGCGTCGCGCGGGACAGCCGGGCGTATTCGCGAGGCACGACGAGCCCCACCGGGGCCTTCCGCTCGAGTCGATGGAACCCGGTCCGTGTGAGCGCGTGGAGGAACGCTCGCCACGCCCCCGATTCGATGCGTGGGTTGCCCTCCGCGTCGATCGGTGCCCCGTACCAGCGGTCGCGGTCCACGGCCATGTACAGGCTCATGCCCCGGAGCCCGTAGGCCGCGCACACCATCGCGCAGAACAGGGAGTCGTCGTGCGTGAGCGGCGTGAACCAGGGCGGGGCTCCGACGCCCATCTCCGGCGCGAAGGGCGTGCGCGACGTGCCGGCCAGGTAGAGCGAACGCCGCTTGATGGTCCGGTGCTCCCGGCGCGCGTGATAGAAATCGAGACCGACGATGTCGACGACCGACTCGAGGGCAGGGGTGCTGACCGGCGCGCCTTGTTCGCCGAGCGGCAGGTTGTGAACCGTCGGCACGCCCTTCATCCCCGAGGCCGCCATGCGGTCCCGGAAGCGCACGAGGGCGCCCTCGATCAGCGCCTCGCGGAACACGGCCCAGTCCATGTGCCGGGCGAGCTGGTCGGCACGCTCCGCATCGAAGCGCTCCGGCGCCTTCGCGTCCTCCCACGTCGCGTAGGCGGTGCGGTGCGCGTGGGCGCAGGCCTCGATCGTCTCGTAGCGGCGCTCGAGCCAGGCCTTCCACTGCGCCAGCGCATCGGGGTGGTAATCCTGATCGTACGCGGCATCGCGAAACCAGTACGTGGCCTCGTTGTCCACCTGCAGCAGGACGACGTTGCCGTGGGGCCACATCCGGGGGCCCACGACCTCGCCGACGGCGTCGAGCCATCGCCCGGCCTCGCGATGGAACGCTTCGCTCGCGTACGAAGGCACCGGGAACATGCGGGGCGGGAACCCGAGCACGACGGGGTTCTGACGGGGTGACCGCGCCTGCATCGCCGGGTCGTAGACGATGCGCTCGGGCAGCCCGAACCAGGTCATCTCGCTGTTGATGTGCGGTCCTGGCCGAACGAACGCGAGCAGGCCTTGGGCGTGGGCCAGGTCGAGGAAGGCCCCGAGATCCTTCTGAGGATCGTGGGCGCCGAAGTCGTGGTCGCCCGGCGCGCGCTCGTGGACCTGCCAGGGGACGTACGTCTCGACGATCGGAAGCCCGAGCCGGTGCGTCTCGGCGAGCGCGGCCTCCCACGAAGCCCGTGGGGTCCTCCAGTAGTGCACGGCCCCGCACAGCAAGGGGACCTCGCGATCACCGACCCGAAGGGCGCCGTGCTCGATCCTCACGCCCGCCGCGCGCGGCGGGGCGCTGCGCGCTCTGGGACGGGCCGACGGCCTCCGGATGCTCATCGGGCAACGAGCATAGTCGGGAACCGTGCGGGGTCCAGCATCTCGGGGGTGCGGAGTCCCCCACCGAGGGCGTCGGCGAGCCGCTCGGCGCACCCGAGGGCGAGGCCCACGCCGTGGCCGTTCCAGCCGGCCAGGACCGACGCGTGCTCGGGCGCGCTGGGCAGCGGTCCGACGAGGGGGAGGTCGTCAGGCGTGAAGCCCATCAGCCCCGCCCACCGCCGCTCGATCGCGGCACCGGCCGCGAACGGAAGCGAGGCCGCGATGAAGCGCTCGAGGTCGGTCTGGACGCCGTCCGTCGGGCGCGGGTCGTCCGTCGCCTCGGAGGCGCGATGCAGGTGGCGGCGGCCGCCGAGCACGAGCGCTCCGTCGGAGCGCTGGCGGAAATAGTCGTAGCCGCCGGTCGAATAGCAGGGGCGCTCCAGCGCGTGGCGCACGGGGGCCGTCACGAGCACCTGCGCCCGCTGCGGGGTGATGAGGCCGCGCGCGCCCGGCAAGAGGCGTTCGGTCCAGGCGTTGGTGCACACGATCACGTGCTCGAAGCGGATGGTGAGCGCGCCGGCGCACGCGACGCGGGCGTGCGCATCGAGCGAGGTGACCGTCGCGAGCGCCACCCGGTTCAAGCGCGCAGCCAGCGAGGCGACCAGCGCGCCCGGATGCACCTCGCCGTCGTCGGGGATCAGCAGCGCGCGGCCGAAGCCGAGCGTCCCGGCAGGGGCCGTGGTCCACTCGGTCGCCACGCCGTCGTCCGAGAGCATCTCGACCGCCTCGTCGAGCGTGCCGGGGCCGAACGGGCCGTGCTCGTCCTCGAGCATCAAGCTCCCGCACCGGCGATGGCCGACCGCGGCGCCGTGATCTTGCTCGATGATCTGGTGGGTGCGCCGGGCCAGGGACAGCAGCGCCCGGGTGCCGTCGCGCCCGATGCGCCGCCGCACTTCGGGGTAGTCCCAGGGGTGCGTGAGCAGCACGAAGCCTGCGTTGCGGGTGCTCGCGCCGGCGCCCGGGGCGTCGGCGTCGACCGTCAGCACGTCCGCGCCGCGGCGCTCGAGCTCGCGCGCGACCGCGAGGCCCGCGAACCCGGCACCGATCACGAGGA
>CAIKNO010000540.1 GCA_903828805.1 uncultured Sandaracinus sp.
ACCTCTCCTGCGGGCACCACCACCGAGAGACGCCGCGGGTCGATGAGCTCGTGGTCGGCGGGCTGCACGTCCCGGCCTCCCACCCTGACCTGGGCGGCGTCGGTGAAGCCGCTGCCCCGCAAGACCACCCGGTTGCCCCCGGTGAACGAACCATGCGACGGGACGACCCTCTCGATCGACAGGTCCGAACGCCCGATCGCGCTGTCGGAGAATGTCGTCTGACCGGCGTCTTCCACGATGCCGGCGTCGGGGATGGGTCCGGCATCCGGGATGTCGATCCCACCGCCGCGACACTCGCAGCCCGTCGCGAGCGACATCGCGGCCAAGAGCGCCACGAGCACGGGTGCCGTCCCCCTGCCCACCGGCGAGGGAAGACGCGTCGGGCCGCGGCGCCACTGCGCAGCGTTGGCCTCGAGCCCGCGTGGGGTGCTCGTCTCGGTACCGCCGGCCAGCAAGCGTTCAGACATTCCGAGTCCCTCCGGTGGCCACCTCGGTGGCGGCGGTCGCCTGGAGCGAGCGTCCCGACGCGGGCGCGCACGATCCTGGTTGTTCGTCGAGTATCGAGTGATGCCCATGGAAGTCAAGGTAGGCTTCCCGCACGGAGGGGGTCCGCCCCCACCCATGAGCCATCGATGCCCCTGCTTCGCCTCGTCCTCAGCGACCTTCACCTCGGCACCGGCGTCCGCCGTGGCGAGCCCAACGCGTTCGAAGACTTCCGGCACGACGACGAGTTCGCGGACCTGCTCGCCCACCACCACGGGGCGGCCGCGGCCGGCGACACCATCGAGCTCGTGTTCAACGGCGACATCTTCGACCTCCTCAAGGTGAAGATCGACGGTCGCTGGCCCACGGAGATCACCGACGAGATCGCGACGGAAAAGTTGCGGCGTTGCCTCGACGGGCACCCGCGCTTCGTGCACGCCCTCCGGGAGTTCCTGACCCATCCGAGGCGTCGGCTCGTGTTCCTGCCTGGCAACCACGACCTGGACCTCGTCCTGCCCGGACCGCAGGAGTTGTTCCGTCGCTATGTCGCCCCCGGCGAGCTCGCGGAGCGCGTGCGCTTCGTGACGTCCACCGACACGTACCACCTTCCCGACGGGATCCAGATCCGGCACGGGCACCAGCTCGAGCGGATCCACCGGGTCGACTACCGCAACCTCACGCGGACGCTCCGCGACGGGCGGGTCATCCTCGATCTTCCGTGGGGGAGCCTGTGGATCTTGGACGTGATGAACCCCGCCAAGGAATCACGTAGCTACGTGGACCGAATCCAGCCCCTCGGCCGTTTCCTCCTGGGCGCGCTCGCGTTCGACACGCGGTTCGTCCTCGGATTTCTGTGGCACTCGACGGTCTATTTCCTCCGGCGCAGGGTGTTCGACATCGGCGCCTGGGTCGCGCGCGCGCGAAGCCTGCCCCGCATGTTCCGCGAGGACATCCTCGCCCTCGGGACCTTCGACGACGCCGCGATGCGCGAGCTCCGCCGGGTGCGCGGCGTTCGCTGCCTGGTGGTCGGCCACAGCCACGGTCCCCGATTCCTGCAGCTCGGGGGGGACAAGCTGCTGGTGAACACCGGCACGTGGATGAAGATGATCAACCTCGACGTGAGTCACCTCGGACAGGACACGGGGTTGACCTACTGCACGATCGAGCATGTGGACGCGGACGCTCCGAAGATCACGCTCCTGCGATGGAACGGACCACGCAAACCGTTCGAGGTCATCCCCTATGCCGACTGAATCCTGCCGCACGCGATGGGCGACGTGCGCACTCGCCGCGCTCACCGCGTGTGCAGCGCCGGTGCCCGCGCCTTCCGTGCCTGCCCGCGACGCCGGGACGCCGACCGCGAGCGACGGCGGGCTCATCGCCGTGTTCCCGGATGGCGGCCCGGGGCCCGATGCGGGCCGAGGGAGAGACGCGGCGGCGCCCTTCGACGGAGCCGTCGACGCTGCCGCGCCCGCGCTTCCGCGCATCGACGGCGTGATCGACGAGGGCGAATGGAGCGCCGCTGTCGTCACCCGATCGACGACGCCGCCGGCCGACTCGAGGCCGGGCGATACGCTTCGCGCGCTCTCCGCCATCCGGACCGCGGATCGGCTCTACCTCGCGATCGAAGGCACGATCGCGTCGGGCGATGCGATGCTCGTCTTCGTCGATCGCGACTTCGGCACCGGACGCGGCGCGGTGCTGGCGGGGATGCCCTTCGCGGATCCGACCGGCGCCCTCGATCGGGCCATGTCCGTGCCCTTGGTGTCGGCGCTGGCCGAGCTGAGGCCAGACGCCGCGTGGGGGACCTTGAGGATGCCCACGGCGGCTCCGACGTCCGGAGACGACGCGACGGGCTGGCGGGACGTGGCGACCGAGCCCTCCAACTTCATCGCCCTCGAGGGAGGCTCCACGATCACGGCCTGCACCGCGACGGCCTGCGAGACCTCCATCGGACTCGGCCGCGTCGGTCTGGGCGCCGTCGAGGAGCTCGCCCTCTTCGCGCGGATCGGCAACGGGCTCTCATCGCTGTCGAACCAGTCCCTGCCGACCGACGATCCGTCCTCGGTCAGCGTGGTCCTGCGGGTGCCCGCCCCCGGGACACGGAGCGCCCGAGTCTGGTAGCGTTCTCGCGTGTCCGCGGAACCGTTCCTGCTGGTCGTGAACCCCCGGGCCGGCGCGGGTCGCGCGGAGACTCTGTCGCCGAGGCTCGTCGCCGCGCTGCGCTCGTCGGGAGCGAACTTCGACGTCGCACGCACCGAGGGACCGCAGGACGCCACGCGGCTCGTCCGGGATGCGCTCCGTCGGGGGTGCCGAGGGATCGCGGTCGTGGGCGGAGACGGCACGCTCAGCGAGGCGGCCAACGGGTTCTTCGACGTCGACGGAGCGCCGCTCGGGACCGACGCCTGGCTCGGCCCCGTGAGCTGCGGGACCGGCGGAGACTTCCGAAAGACCCTCGGAACGCTCAACGTGGCGCGCTCGGGACGCGGCCTCGAGGCCGCCGTCAAGTCCCTGCTCGACGGCGTGCCCCGCCGGGTCGACGTGGGATGGCTCGAGCACCTCGACCACGACGGGGCTCCTGCCCAGCGAGCGTTCCTGAACATCGCCAGCTTCGGCGTCGCAGGGCGGGTCGACCAACTCGTCAACGCGGCACCGAAGTGGATGGGGGGGACACCGGCGTTCTTGCTGGGAACGCTGCGGGGACTCGCGGGATTCGAGCCCCAGCGGGTGCGTGTCTCCCTCGACGATGGGCCGGCCCGCAGCTGCACCATCGTCAACATGGCGGTCGCCAACGGTCGCTTCTTCGGCGGAGGGATGATGATCGCGCCGGAGGCCGCGCTCGACGACGGGCAATTCGACGTGGTCGGGATCGAGCGAAGCATCGCCGCGAGCCTGGCCCTCACGCCCCGGGTCTATGCTGGCACGCACCTCCATCGCCCCGGCGTGTCGTTCGAGCGCGCGCGGGTGGTGCACGCCGTGCCGGAGTCCCGAGGCGAACGCGTCCTGCTCGACGTCGACGGGGAGGCGCCAGGGATCCTGCCCGCCACGTTCCGGATCCGGCCCGGCGCCTTCTTGCTCCGGGGATGAGCGTGCCCCATCACCCTGCGACCGGATCCCGGCATGCCGGGCACGCGCGCACGCACGGCCACCTCCAGGCGAGCGCGCGCGCCGTGGGCCTGGGGCTCGCCGGGGGGCTCTGCGTGGGACTCGCGGGCGCACCTTCGGAGCTCTTCGCGGTCGCGTTCCTCGGCCCCGCCTTGCTGCTCGCGGCCATCGAGCCCGAGCCCCGAGCGTCGGTCGGCCCGCGGAACGGCGCGCTCGCCGGACTCGCGTTCGGCGTCGCATGCAACGCGCTCACGATGCCCTGGGTCGCAGGGCTGCTCTCGTCGTTCGCGGGCATCCCCGCGCCGCTGGCGTGGGCGGTGTCGGCGATGCTCTGGACGGTCCAGGCGCTGCCCTGGGCACTCGCAGGCTGGGGCGCGGCCGCCTGGACCCAGGGCGCTGCGACCGGAAGGCTCGTGCTGCCGGGGTGGATCGTGCTGCCGGGGTGGATCGTCCTGGCGGGCTCGGTGACCCCGATGCTCTTCCCCTGGAGGCTCGGGATTTCGCAGATGCCCGGCGTGCTCTTCGTGCAATCCGCCGAGCTCGGTGGCCCACCGCTGCTCGACCTCTTGATGGCCCTCGGGGCGTGTGCGGCGCTCCACGCGTTGCGGGAACGTCGAGCCCGAGCAGCAGCCGTGGCGACCGCCGCGATCGTCGCGCCGCTGCTCTACGGCGCGCTGCGGCTCCCGACCGTGCGCGCCGAGCGCATCGCCAGCCCCGCGCTCCGCGTGGGCGTGGTCCAGCCGAGCATCGGCGTGGAGGCGCGCTCGGATCCGATGCTGAGGGAATCGCACCTCGCGAGGCATCGCACGATGACGACCGAGCTCGAAGCGGAGGGTGCGGAGCTGGTCCTCTGGCCGGAGTCCGCATACCCGTTTCCGCTCGATCGGAGCGAGGCGAGCGATTCGCTGCAGCCGCACCGGCGCGTGTTGCACCAGGGCGTCCGCGGTCCGGTGCTCTTCGGGGCCGTGACGTCCGATGCGACGCACCGGTACAACTCGGTGGTCGCCCTCGATGCATCGGGTCGCTTCACCGGCCGCTACGACAAGGCCCACCTGCTCGCGTTCGGCGAGTACACGCCGCTTCACGAGTGGCTCGGTCCCCTGCGACGGGTCGTGCCCCGCGGCCTCGATGCCGGCGGCGGCGCGCGCACCCTCGACGCCGCCGGGGTGCGCATCGGAGTGCTCGACTGCTACGAGGACCTTCTGGTCGACCACGCGCGCCGCACGGCGGCGCTCGACCCTGATTTTCTGGCGAATTTCACCAACGACGCGTGGTTCGGCGCGACGGCGGCGCCCCACCTGCACCACATGCTCGCCCGCCTTCGGGCGGTCGAGACGCGACGGGACATGGTGAGGGCCGTCAACTCCGGGGTGAGCGCGCTGGTGCTCGCGACCGGAGAGGACGAACATCGGACGGCGCCCTTCGAGCGCACGTCGTTCATCGCCGACGTTCGCAGGCTCTCCGGCACGACTCCGTGGGTGAGGTGGGGCGACCTCACGACCCCGTTCGTCGCCTTCGGCCTGCTGCTCGACGCGGTGCGCCGGCGCCGTCAGTCCTTGCCCGGCCCGCCCGACTGACCGACGAACCAGTCGTCCCGCTCGCGGAACAGGACGTTGAAGGTCGTGAGGGACCCGTAGCAAGCGGTGATGTACTGCTGGAGCTGGACCTTCTCGTCCGCTTCGAGGCCGCGTGCCCCGTTCACCTTCTGCTCGAGGACCCGCAGCTTGTCCCGGATCATCACGATCTTGTGGAAGAGTTGATCGATCGGCAACGACTTCGGCTGCGTGCCGTCCTTGCCGGGCTTGAGGACCATCTCACCGCCGCGCCACCGGTCGGCGAGCGGCACCTCGCCCACCCCGAGTTCCTCGCGGAGCACGTCTCGGAGAACCCTACGAAACTCGTCCTGATCCATCTCGATGTCGATCTCCTTCGGCAACGGCCGACGCTCTTCCGCCGCCGGGCCATCGTCCGAACGCAGCGCGCGCGGCATGCCGGCGACCGCCTTGCGCTTGAGCGCGCCTTCCCACGAAGCGCCACGGGCCTTGTGGTGCGAGCAGGTCCCGTCGTCGCGGAGCGGAGGCACCCAGCAACCGAGTCGGCACTCGCCCTCGCCCGTGCCGTCCTCGAGCACGCGGTAGGCGATGAAGAACGAGCAGGTCCCGCACCGTCCCGTCAGATCGCGCTCCATCGCGCGGGACCATAGCACCCGCCGACCCACCTGCGTACGCTGGCGCGACCATGGACTTCACGCCGTTCTGCCAGTCCCCGCCGGAGCTCGGCAACCAGTACGCCGAAGACCGCGCCCTTCGCTCGCTGCTGCGGCGGGTCTTGCCGGAGGACGCCCGACGGGTGGTCGAGCCGGAGCTGATGCACCTCGGCGCGCTGGCGGGCGGCGACCTGTACCGGATGCAGCTCGAGGACCGCCGCGCGGAGCCGGTGCTGACGCCGTGGGACGCCTGGGGAAACCGGATCGATCGCATCGAGGTCTCGCCGCTGTGGAAGCGCGCCGAACGCCTCAGCGCCGAGCTGGGGCTCGTCGCGACGGCACACGAGCGCAAGCTCGGGGGGCTCTCGCGGGTGCACCAATTCGCCCTGGTCTACCTCTTCGGCCCCTCGACCGACGTCTACGCCTGTCCGCTCGCGATGACCGACGGCGCCGCGCGGACGCTGGTCGAGTCGGGCCATCCGGCGCTGAACGCACGCGCGGTCCCGCGCCTCACGTCGCGGGATCCCGAGACGTTCTGGACGAGCGGCCAGTGGATGACCGAGTCCACGGGCGGCTCGGACGTCGGACGCAGCGAGACCCGCGCCGTGTGCGTCGACGGAACGTGGCGGCTCTGGGGTCGCAAGTGGTTCACGTCCGCGACCACGTCGCAGGTGGCCCTCACGCTCGCCCGTCCCGAGGGCAACGGCCCCGGCGGCAAGGGCCTCGCCCTCTTCTACCTCGAGCCCCGGGACGCCGAGGGGCGATTGCAGGACATCGTCGTTCATCGCCTCAAGGACAAGCTCGGCACTCGAAAGGTCCCGACCGCCGAGCTCTCATTGCACGGCACGCCCGCCATCCCCGTGGCCGGACTCGACCACGGGGTGCGCGCGATCACCCCGATGCTCAACGTGACCCGCACGTGGAACACCGTGATGGCCGCCGCCGGGATGCGAAGGGCCGTCGCGCTCGCCCGCGACTACGCTCGGCGTCGGGTCGCCTTCCAGGCTCCGCTCTCGCACAAGCCGCTCCACGTCGACACGCTCGCGTGGATGGCGGCCGAGTCCGAAGCCGCGCTTCACATCGCGTTCCGCGTTGCGCATCTGCTCGGACGCGCCGACGCCGGAGAGGCGGCCCCGGGCGAGCGGGTCCTCGCGCGCCTCTTGACGCCGATCGCCAAGCTCGTCACCGGCAAACAGGCCGTGGCGGTGGCGAGCGAGGCCCTCGAATGCTTCGGCGGGGCGGGATTCGTGGAGGACACGGGCCTCCCGATGCTCCTGCGCGACGCCCAGGTTCTTCCGATCTGGGAAGGCACGACGAACGTGCTGTCCCTCGACACGCTGCGCGCCTTCGGGGGCGGCGGCGAGGTGGTCGAGGCCCTCGAGCAACACATGGCCGGCGTGATCGAGGGCGTGCTCGACCCGACCCTGCGCGCCCTCGCCGAGCGCGCCCGCGGCGCCGTCCGTCACGCTTGTGCCTGGGTCGAAGAGGCCTCCCGCTCGGGCGATGCGCACGTCGAATCGGGGGCGCGACGGTTCTCGATGACCCTCGGGCGCGCGCTGGGCCTGCTGTGGCTCGCGGACCACGCAGGCTGGTCCCTCCGCGAAGAGCACGATGGGCGCGCCCGCCTCGCGGCCCTGCGGTTCGCCCGGAGCCCCTTCGACCTCATCGAGGACGCCCCCGGCGAGGACATGGGGGCCCTGGCGCGAGAAGAGCCCGAGCCGGCGTGAGCGCGACGTGCCGGGCCCGATGCGGACGGGCGCGGACGCCCCGCGCCGACTTCCGTCCTGAAGCTGCACCACGACGCTGGTCGCCGTGCGCACTCGGCGGTACCATGCGCGCCCAATTCTTCGGGCCGCCGGCGTGACCGTGGGCCCGCGCAGCGTCGCAAGGCCGCACAGGCCAGGAAGGTCGAGATGGCTCACGACTTCGGTGTCAATCAGGGACTCGTCGAAGAGCTCTACCTGAAGTACCGCGAGAACCCGGCCTCGGTCCGCGACGAGTGGCGCCGGTTCTTCGACAACCTCGACGAAGATCCGCTCCCGCCCCGCCGCTCTTCAGCCGGCAGCGTGACGTCCCCGGGCCGGGTCCCTTCGCCCGTCCTCTCGGACGACGGAGCGCCTTCGACCGGCGCCGGCTCCGAGGCCTCACGCGCGCCTTCCTCGGGCGACAGGCGAACGTTCCTTCCCGGCCCCGAGGCCCGGGTGCTCACGGAACTCCAGAGCCGCGTCTCGGCGATGGTCAACGCCTACCGGGTCCGAGGACACCTGTACGCCGCGCTCGATCCGCTCGGGCTGGCGCAACAGCCGCCGTTCGAGCTCAACCTCGAGGCGTTCGGCCTCGAGGACGTCGATCCCGACACGATGTTCCAGGCGATGGCCCGACAGCTTCCGCTGCGGGAAATCGTCAGCCGTCTGAAGGAGACCTACTGCCGCACGATCGGCGCGGAGGTCACCCAGATCGAGGTGCCTGAGGAGCGCGACTGGCTCCAGACGCGGATGGAGTCGACGCTCAACCGCGTCGACCTCACGCGCGACCAGCAGCTCCGCATCCTCGGCAAGCTCACCGAAGCCGAAGCGTGGGAGACGTTCATCCACACCTCGTACAAGGGCGCCAAGCGGTTCTCGCTCGAAGGGGCCGAAGGCACGATGCCGCTGCTCGAGATGCTGATCGAGTCGGCCGCGCGCGACGGCGCCGACGAGGTCGTCATCGGGATGGCGCACCGGGGTCGGCTCAACGTGCTGACCCACATCATGGACCTGCCTCCGCAGGACCTGATGACGGCCTTCGAAGACGCCCAGCCCGAGAAATACAAGGGGCGCGGCGATGTGAAGTACCACCTCGGGTACTCGAGCGACCGCGACTTCGCCGGGAAGAAGGTCCACCTCACCCTCTCGTTCAACCCGTCGCACCTCGAGTTCGTGAACCCGGTCGTCGAGGGGCGCGTGCGCGCCAAGCAAGACAGGCGCGGTGACGCGGCCCGCGGCACCGTGCTGCCGCTGCTCATCCACGGGGATGCCGCCTTCATCGGACAGGGCGTCGTCGCCGAGACGGTGAACCTCGCGTACCTCCGGGGGTACACGACCGGCGGCACGGTGCACGTCGTCATCAACAACCAGATCGGATACACCACCGAGATCGAGGACGCGCGCAGCACGCGGTACTGCACCGATCTCATGCGGATGCTCCGCTGTCCGGTGTTCCACGTGAACGGCGAGGACCCCGAGGCCCTCGCCCAGATCGCCATCCTGGCCGCCGAGTACCGTCAGCGCTTCCACAAGGATGTCGTCGTCGACATCTACTGCTACCGGAAGTACGGGCACAACGAGGGCGACGAGCCGCGCTTCACGCAGCCTCTGATGTACCAGGCCATCGACGCCAAGCTGACGGCGAGGCAGATCTACGTCGATCACCTCGTGTCGCTGGGTCGCATCACGGTCGCCGAGGCCGACGCGATGTTCCGCGAACGGCGCGAGCGGCTCCTCAACGCCCTCAACGAGGTGCGCCAGACGAAGCGCTCCTACGAACCCAGCGCGTTCACGGGCGTGTGGCTTCCGTACCGCGGGGGTCCGGACACCACGGCTCCCGACGTCCCGACCGCCGCCCCCGAGGAAGTGCTCGTGCCGCTCCTGCACAAGCTCGGCTCGGTGCCCCAGGGCTTCCAGCTCATGCGGCAGATGAGCGAGCTCGTCGGGCGCTACCGCGCGGCCGCCGACGAGGGGGGACCCATCTTCTGGGGGACGGCCGAGAACCTCGCGTACGCCTCGCTGCTCGCGCAGGGCTTTCACGTCCGGCTGACGGGCCAGGACTCCCAACGCGGCACCTTCGCCCACCGCAACGCCGTGCTCCACGATGCCAAGACCGGCGAGCTTCACGTGCCGCTGCGGCACCTCGGAGGTGAGCAGGGGCGCTTCGAGATTCACGACTCGCCCCTCAGCGAGCAAGGCGTGCTCGGCTTCGAGTTCGGCTACTCGCTCGACTCGCCCGACAGCCTGGTCCTCTGGGAGGCCCAGTTCGGCGATTTCGCGAACGGAGCCCAGGTCATCATCGACCAGTTCATCGCGTCGTCCGAGGACAAGTGGCATCGGCTCAGCGGGCTGGTGATGCTCTTGCCCCACGGG
>CAIKNO010000541.1 GCA_903828805.1 uncultured Sandaracinus sp.
CGCGACGCCCTCACGCGGGCGCTGGTGGACCTGCATGCGGGTCGACTCGACGGGGCTGCGCGGCGGGCGCTGAGGGCGCTGGCGGAGGCCCGCTCCGATTCGGACCTTCGCGCTGCCGAGCTCGCACGGCGCCTCTTGCAGACTTGCCTCCGTCGCATGGGGCGCGTGGCCGACGCCGACCGGCTCGAGCACCCCGGCGGCTGAGCTTCACGGGGGCGTCGACGTGTCGACGCGGCCTCCCTCCGAGCGTCGCGCGACGACGACGGCGTCGTCGAGCACGTGCAGGGGGCACTCCGGACCGCCCCTCGCGAGATATGGCGTGCGGGTCCACCGCACGACCTCCAGGCCTGCGGGTGCGAGGACGTCGCGCACGAGCGAGGCCGCGGCCGCCTCGAACGTCTCCCCGCGGACGTCGAGCGGTTCGTCCGGGTCGACCGTGTGGCCACCCACGTCGAAGTGCGGGCGGGAGGGCAGCGGGCACGCGACGAGGACGACGCCTCCCGGACGCAGGTACGCGAGCGAACGGTGCAAGAGCGAGCGAGGGCGCTCGCAGCGGTCGAGGACGTTCAGCAGCGAGACAGCGTCGAACACACGGGATGGGCCCGGCAGCGGACAGGACGCGAGATCGACCGGGTAGGCCTCGAAGCCGCGGGCTTGCAGCCGGCGGACCATCGGCCTGGACGTCTCGGTCGCGACGACGGATTCGAAGCACGCGCCGAGGGACGCGGTCACGTCACCGCAGCCGGCCCCCACGTCGAGCAGGGTGCCGTGCGGCGATGCGCCCACGCCGAGGAGCGCTCGGAACGACGAGGGCCCGAGCACCTGCATCGGATGCGTTCCGAGCCAACCGTCGACGTCGTGGTCCGACGCGACACGGCGGAGCATCGCGTGAAGGCGGGCGCGCCACCGCCCGTGGGGATGGGCGACCGCGTCGTGCAGCCACGTCCGGGTCTCGGCGTCGGGGTCGAGGGACACGAAACGCTCGAAGAGGCCGGCGGGCAACGACCCGCCCAACACGTGCCTCGGGCAGGCCTCGAGCCAGGCGTCCGCAGCGTGCGCGTCGAGCCGCGCGCCGCCCGTGATGCCCGGCGTCAGGCCGCCGACCAGAGGGTCGCGATCCTCGTGATCCATGCGAGCACCGAGATCAGCGCGAGCACGACGGCGAGCTTCTCGGCGTGGATGCGATCGAGGGCGGCCACGACCGACCAGCCGCGAACGAATCCGAGCGCCGCGAAGGGAACGCACGCCGCCGTCGCGAGGAAGAGCGGGACCCCGAAAGGATTCGCGCCCCACGCGCCGCCGAGCTGAAGCCGGATCATGTGGGCGAACGCGGTGGTCAGACCGCAGCCCGGACACGGATAGCCCGTGAACACCAGGAACCCACACGGCGGGAGTCCGAGCTGGGTGTGGGTGCCGTGTCCCGCGGGGCTCGGTGTCAGCCACGCGGCCGTGATCAGCACGGCCAAGGGCACGGCGAACAGGCAGGCCCAGGCGCTGCGCGAGACCCAGTCGCCGCGTTCGATCACGGGCAGCAGACGGGCGGGAACCGACGACGAAGGCGCGCTCTCTGCGATGGGCTGCACGACGCGAGCGTGTCGCCGGGCCGCCCCCGCGGTCAAGGCGTCCGCCCACGCCGGGGCGTGTCACGCTCCGCCCCGGGACGCGACCATGCGCGTCTCGCGAAGGACGACCCCGTGCCCACGGCTCCTCACCATCTCCCGCGCCCGATTCAGCCCTTGCTCGGCGAAGGCTTCGCCGATCCGGTCACCCCCGCACGATTTCCGAAACTGGAACTGCGATTCCGCAACCAGCGATGGGCCGAACGCGTGGGTCTCGGCACGCTCGACCCGGAGGCGTGGGAGGCTGCGTTCGCGCGCTTCGAGCCGCTCGAAGGGAACCTGCCCCAGCCCCTCGCGCTCCGGTACCACGGGCATCAGTTCCAGCAGTACAACCCGCAGCTCGGCGATGGGCGAGGGTTTCTCTACGCGCAGCTCCTCGATCCCCCGACGGGCCGCGTGCTGGATCTCGCGACCAAGGGAAGCGGCAAGACGCCGTACTCGCGCACGGCCGATGGTCGGTTGACGCTCCAGGGGGGCGTGCGGGAGATCCTCGCCGCCGAGCGGCTCGAGGCGCTCGGGGTGCCCACGAGCAAGGCGTTCTCGCTGTTCGAGACGGGCGAGTCGCTGGTGCGGCACGACGAGCCCTCACCCGCCCGCGGCTCGGTGCTCGTGCGTCTCTCGCATTCTCACATCCGCTTCGGGACGTTCCAGCGGCACGCGCACCACGGCGACGTTCCCCGGTTGCAGGCGCTGGTGGAGCACGCGGTCGAACATCATCTGCCCGAGGCCCGGAGCGCGGCGAGCGACCTGCCGACGGCGTTCCTCAAGGCGGTCTGCGCACGGACGGCGGAGCTGTGCGCCGCGTGGATGGCCGCGGGGTTCGTCCACGGCGTGCTGAACACCGACAACATGGTCGTCACCGGGGAGAGCTTCGACTACGGGCCGTGGCGTTTCTTGCCCCGGCTCGACCCCGCCTTCACCGCTGCCTACTTCGACGAGTCGGGACTCTACGCGTACGGCGCGCAGCCCCGCGCCGCCCTCTGGAACCTGCTCCGGCTCGCCGAGGCCATCCGACCCCTCGTCGCCGGAGGGCGCGCCGAGCCGGTCATGCAGGCGTTCGAGCCCGCGTTTCGTCGCGCCCTCGCGCGGAGGTTCCGCGAACGTCTGGGCCTCGCGGCGCGGGACGAGGACGCCGAGGTCGAGCTTCTCTCGGCCTGTCACGGTGTCCTCTCGGGGCGACCGCTCTCGCTCGATCGCTTCTTCCACGACTGGTTCGGCGGTGAGGCCAGCGCCCCTCGGGCCCTCGAGGGTGAGGCGGGCGCGCACTACGGCGGCGAGGTCGGTGCCGTGCTGCGACGGGCGCTCGGCGCGTTCGAACCCGCGGTGCCCGAGCGGCTCGCGGACCCTCTGCTCGGGGAGGATCCTCCCTCGTTGATGAACGAGCACGTCCAGGGGCTCTTCAAGGCCATCGCGACGCGCGACGACTGGGGTCCCTTCGAGCGCGAGGTCGAGAAGATCCGGGCCCACGCGCGGTTGCTGCACCCGCCCTCCACGCTGGACGGAGGACCCGTTCCGTGGTCTTACTCCGACGCTCCGCGGTCCTTCGAGAGGTGAGCCACACGATGCCGACGCTAGCCGAGGTTCTGACCAGCGACACCCAGCGGGCGAAGGTCGTCGACGACTGCCTCGCCCTCATCGACCTGGAGGTGGCGGACAAGGGCGGCCTCTCCGGCGTCGCCCTCAAGGCCGGATATGCCGCCGTGAAGGGCATCCGGCCTGGGTTCGTGCGCCAGGTGGTGCACGATCTGCTGCCGGAGTTCGCGGCGGCAGTGGAGCCGGTCTACCAGGAGGCCAAGGGCGAAGGTCGGCCGGTGGGTGCCCACTTCGCCGCGCACGCGGGACGCGTCGCGGATGGCCTGCTGGCGATCACCGATGGCAAGGCCCAGCGGACCACGAGCGGCGTGGTCAAGGCGACCTACGAGCGCCTGCGGGGCACTGCGAAGAAGAACGTCGAGGCGGCTGTGCCGCGGCTCGGACGGCTCATCGAGAAGCACGCCGGCTGAGCGCCGGGGAAAGCGGGACTCCCGTGACCGAACTCAAGAGCACGGCGCTCGCCACGCGCG
The DNA here is from genome assembly GCA_903828805.1 of uncultured Sandaracinus sp. Classification (GTDB taxonomy): domain Bacteria; phylum Myxococcota_A; class Polyangia; order Polyangiales; family Sandaracinaceae; genus Sandaracinus. Next base: position 3,683 of record CAIKNO010000541.1, read on the forward strand.
ACGCTGGCGCCACCCTCGGCCTTTCGGGTCGTCGGACCTGGCTCGGGCTGGTGCGCGACGCGTCGAACGGCGAGCGAGAGGCGCTGATGGGGTCGGGCACCGCCCCTCGCTTCGAGGACCTCGTCGGTTCGGAGTTCGCGGGGGCGAATTCGCTGTCCCTCACGCGGCTCATCGGAATTCGTAAGTTCGTCAAGGGATTCTACGAGGGTCCCCCGCGCGCGCAGGGGCCCGCGCCCTTCGTGCAGGGGTACAACATCGTCGCCCGGCAGAACGCCGACGAGGCTCCCCACGTCATGGTGCCGAGCGCCGAATCCCCCCGGCGACACGGCTTCTATCGGGTGCACGCCGTGCAGCCCGGCGCGCGGGACGATCGTTATCCGAACGCCTTGTTGCTCGACTACGGGCTCGGCGGGAACGGTCTCTTCGGGCCGCCGCTGCGCGACTACATCGTGCAGGTCTACCCCGACGACCCGGACCTGCTCCTGGGCAAGGCGTACCTCGCGTTCGGGAGCCTCCGGATCCCGGTGAGCTTCTTCGTGTTGCAGCGGCTGCGCACGCACGCGTTCCAGGGCTGAGGCCGGACCATGAGCAAGACCGAGATCTCGACGGGCAAGGTGGCCTTCGTGTTCCCCGGGCAGGGGTCGCAGAAGGTGGGCATGGGGCGCGAAGCGTTCGAGGCCTTGGCGGTCGCGCGCGGCGTCTTCGAGGCGGCGGACGCGGCGCTCGGCGAGGCGCTCTCGACGCTGTGTTTCGAAGGGCCCGAAGAGTCCCTGCGCCTCACCCGCAACACCCAGCCTGCGATCTTGACGAGCTCGGTCGCGCTGCTGCGCGCGTTCGGTGAACGCCCCGACGTGGTCGCGGGGCACAGCCTCGGCGAGTACAGCGCGCACGTCGCGGTGGGCACGCTCTCGTTCGAGGACGCGGTGCGGCTCGTGAGGCTCCGCGGCGAGTTGATGCAGGAGGCCGTGCCGGTCGGTCAGGGCGCGATGGCGGCCGTCCTCAAGATGGAGCGCGAGGCGCTCGAGGCGCTGTGCGCGTCGGTCCCGGGGATCGTGTGCCCGGTGAACTACAACTCGCCGGGGCAGATCGTCATCGCCGGCGAGACCGAGGCCGTGGAGGCCGCCTCCGCGAAGGTGAAGGAAGCGGGCGGAAGGGCGCTTCCGCTGCCGGTGAGCGCGCCGTTCCACTCGCCGCTCATGCGGCCGGCGGAGGAGCGGCTCGCGCCGGCGCTCGAGGCTGTCGCGTTCCACGCGCCCGGGGCGCCGGTCTACGTGAACGTCGACGCGATGCCCGTCCGCGACGCCGCGGCGGCCCGTGATGCGCTCGTCCGACAGGTCAGCCGGCCCGTCCGCTGGGACGAGAGCGTGCTGCGCATGGTCGAGGACGGCGTGACCCTCTTCGTCGAGGTCGGCGTCGGCAACGTGCTCGGCGGGATGATCAAGCGCACGACCGACAAGGCGGTCTGCGTCAGCGTGCAGAAGCCGGAGGACTTCCCGGCCGCACGGGAGGCCATCGAGGCCGCGCGCGGGGCTTCGCGGACTCCGCACTGAGCCACGGGGCGAAGGCGAGGCGCCCACCTTCGCCGCTCAGGGGAGCTCGGTGACGACCCGCTCGGCGCTCTCGAGTGCGCCCTCGAGGAAGCCGTGCCACTGCCGCGCGGTCTCGGTGCCGGCCCAGTGGACGAGGCCGGTGGGGGCTCGGAGCGCGGCGCCGTTCTCGGCCAGCGCGCCGGTGCCGAACAGGGAGATGGGGCAGCCGCGGCTCCACGGCTCTTCGCTCCAGTCGTGCTCCACGTACTCGGTGGGAGAAAGGGCTTCGGGGCCGTACCAGCGGGCGAAGCGCTCGAGCACGGCATGCCTGCGTTCCGCAGCGCTCTTGCGCGCGTGCTCGCCCGCCGGGCGCCCCACCGAGAAGCCGAGCAGCGCGGCCTGGGCGCCTCCGTACGACACGTTGTCGAACGCGACGGCGAGGGGGCCCTGGTCGGTGACGACCTCGCCGTTCAGGCCCCGGTCGCGCCAGAACGGTCGGTCGTAGAGCGCCATGCACTTGATCGTGCGTCCGACGAACGTCCGCTCCATCAGGTGCCGCCGGGCCGGGGGCAGCGACGGCTCGAACACGATCGTGCGTGCGAGCACGGGCGGCACTGCGACGACGACGCGGTCGGCTTCGAAGGTGCCTCCGTCCGCGTGCACCGTGACGCGCCCGGCCTCGGTGACGACTCGACGCACCGGCTGCCCGAGGCGCACACGGCTCCCGAGCCGCGCGGCGAGGCGGAGCGAGAGGGCCTGTGTGCCTTCCGCGAAGCGGGTCTCCTGCGCGCCGTTCTTCACCTCGATGAGCGGCATCAGGCCCCCGGCGGCCTCGGCGTAGAACAGGAAGTGCAGCAGCGAGATCTCGTCGAGATCGGCCCCGAACACGACGCGCATCGAGGCCTCGAAGAGGGCGCGAACCTTCGGCGAGCGGACGTGGGCCCGGGTGTAGGCCCCGAGCGTGGTCGCGTCGTCGCGGGCGGCGTCCTCGGCGTCCTGCGGCGCGTCGGTCGGCACCCGCCGATGCTTGCGCTGCAACCTGGAGAGCGTCAGCTGGAGTTCGATCAGCGACAGCGGATCGATGCGCGGGATGCTGCCCCCGTAGCGCGCGATGCGGCCCCCGAGATCGACGATCTTCTCCCCCTCGTGGTGGGTCGGGAAGAGGGTCAGGCCGAGCTCTCGCGCGAGCGCATGCGCGCGATGTTGCGTCGGGCCTATCCACTGGCCTCCGAGGTCGAAGGTCCCGCGTCCGAACGTCCGGGAGAGCGTGCGCCCGCCGACGCGGTCGCGGGCTTCGAGCACCACGACGTCGCGCGCGCCTCGCTGCACCAGGAGGTCCGCGGTGCGCAGGCCAGCGAGGCCCGCTCCGATCACGACGATGCTCGCACTCGACATGTCCGCCGGAGGATACCCGAGGGCCGCGCCGCGCTACACTCGCCCGCGATGAGCGTCTTCCTCGATGCCTGCGCCCGCAGGCCCACGCCCCACACCCCGGTCTGGCTGATGCGGCAGGCGGGTCGATACCAGCCGAGCTACCGGGCGATCCGGGAGAAGGTGTCGTTCCTCGAACTCTGCCACGACCCGGCGCTCTGCGCGGAGGTCGCGCTTCGCGCCGTCGATGACCTCGGCGTCGACGCGGCCATCGTGTTCGCCGACATCCTGCTCGTGCTCGAGCCGCTCGGCATCGGCTTCGAGTTCACGAAGGACGACGGCCCGCGGATCGCGAGGCCCGTGCGCTCCGCGGCCGACGTCGACCGCGTCGCTCCGCAGATCGATGCCGAGGGCTCGCTCGGCTACGTGATGGAATCGGTGCGCGTCACCCGACAGGCCCTCGGCGGGCGGGTTCCGCTGATCGGGTTCTCGGGCGCCCCGTTCACCCTCGCGTCCTACCTCATCGAGGGCGGCGGCTCGCGGGAGTACGCCCACACCAAACGCTTGATGTACTCGGACGAGGGGGCGTGGCACGAGCTGATGCGACGCCTGAGCGACGCGGTGGCGCGCTACCTGCTCGCGCAGATCGACGCGGGGGCCGAGGCGGTCCAGCTCTTCGACAGCTGGATCGGCGCGCTCGGGCCCGAGGACTACGCCCGGTACGTGCAGCCCCACGTGAGTCGGGTGTTCTCGGCGCTCGCGGGCCGCGTGCCGACCATCCACTTCGGCACCGGCAACCCGGCGCTCTATCCTCTCCTCCGCGCCGCGGGCGGCGACGTCATCGGCCTCGACCACCGCGTGGATCTCGGCGCGACGTGGGGCGCGCTCGGCGACGTCGCGGTGCAGGGGAACCTCGATCCGGTGACGCTGCTCGGTGCGCCGGAGACGATGTTCCGGAAGGCGGATGCGGTGCTCGCCTCGGCCGGCGGAAGACCCGGGCACATCTTCAATCTCGGGCACGGGGTGCTCCCCGGCGCGGACCTCGCGCAGGTGCGTGCGCTCGTGGCGCACGTCCAGGAGAAGAGCGCCCGTTGAGCCTCCGGATCGTCGTCGTCGGGGGTGGCGTGAGCGGGCTCGCCGCCGCCCTCCGCGTGGTGGAGCGAGCGCCGCGCGCGACGGTGACGGTCCTCGAGGCCAACCCCACGCCCGGCGGATGGCTCCGGACGGTCGAGGAGGACGGCTTCGTCCTCGAGCTCGGTCCCGACTCCATCCTCACCGAGAAGCCGGCGGCCCTCGCGCTCGTGAAGACGCTGGGGCTCGAGGGCCGGCTCGTCGGCACGCGGTCCTCGCATCGCGGGGCCTACGTGGTGTCGCGGGGCGCCCTGGAACGGGTCCCCGAGGGCTTCTCGATGATGGCTCCCACCGACGTGCGCGCGTTCCTCTCGTCCGACATCGTCGGCCGCGGCGCCAAGGCCCGTGCCGCGCTCGAGACGGTCTTGCCCGCCCGCCGCGCCGACGCCGGAGAGGAGAGCCTCGCGGGCTTCGTCCGTCGCCGCTTCGGGGACGAGCTGCTCGAACGGCTCGCGCAGCCGCTGGTCGCAGGGATCTACGGGAGCGATGCCGAGACCCTGAGCCTGGACGCGACGATGCCCCGCTTTCCCGCGATGGAGCGCGCGTCGGGGAGCGTGGTGCGGGCCTTGCGCGCGAAGCAGAAGCAGGGCGCGGAGGCGGCGAGCGGGGCGCGCTACGGCCTCTTCGTGGCGTTCGACCGCGGGATGCAGGTGCTGATCGACGCCCTCGTGGCCAGGCTCGGGACGAGGGTCCGGACCGGGCGGAGCGTCCGTGCCGTCGCGCGGGAGGGCGATGGGTTTCGGGTGGTCTGCAGCGACGGGGAGTCGATCGCGGCCGACGGCGTCGTGCTCGCGTGCGCGGCGCCTCGGGTGGGGGCGATGCTTCGAGAAGGGGGACTCGATCCCGCGCTCAGCGATGGCCTCGAGGCCATCCCGCACGGGTCGGCTGCGACCGTCACGCTCGCCTTCCCGGCCGCCGCGGTCCCGCATCCCCTCGATGCCTATGGATTCGTCGTGCCGGCCGTCGAACGCCGCGACGTCCTGGCCTGCACGTGGTCGAGCGTGAAGTGGCCTGGCCGCGCGCCCGAGGGCTGGGCGCTCTTGCGGGTCTTCCTCGGCGGCGTGCACGACGAGGACGTGGACGGGCGCGACGAGGCCGCGCTCGTCGCGTCGGCCCGCCGGGAGCTCCGGGCGCTCATGGGCATCACCGCGGCACCGTCACGAACACGCGTCATGCGGTACCCGCATGCGATGCCGATCTACCGCCTCGGGCATCTCGCTCGCGTCCGCGCGATCGAGGCCCGCCTCAAGGCGCTGCCGGCGCTCGGGATCGCGGGCAACGGCCTCTGGGGCGTCGGGATCCCGGACGCCATCGCGAGCGGAGAGCGCGCGGCCGAGCGGGTCCTCGAGGCGCTCCCGAGCGAGGACTGAGGCCGTGTTCTGGTTCGGCCGTCGACGGGCGCGGGCGCGGGCCCTCCGCGAGGTTCAGGCCTTCCTGCCCGACGACGCGGATGGCGCCTGGGCGTGCATCGTGCGGGCGTTGAAGGTCGAGGTGGAGCCAGCGCTGCTCCGCGCGGCGGCGGACGTGGCGCGGGCCCGGGGGGACCTCGGCTGGGCGCTGAGGCTCGATCGGGCGGCCGACGACCCCTCCGATCCGGCCCGCCTCGCCGATGCCGCGGCCCATCTGGAGCGCGCCGGCGAGGTGGACGCGGCGCTCGCGCTGCTGCACGGGGCGCTGATGCTCGCGCCGTTCGACGCGGTGCTGCGCAGCGAACTCGCCCTCGTCTATGCGCGGGCGGCCCGGCCCGCCG
>CAIKNO010000542.1 GCA_903828805.1 uncultured Sandaracinus sp.
CACCGTAGAGGGGCCCAACCGCGCCGGCGTCCTCCTCGAGGCCCGCATCGGCGGTCGCCCCGGCGTCGCTCGCGGAGCCGCCCGCGTCGGTCCCGGTGCTGCTGACGGCGCACCCGGCCGTCATGAGCGCGGTCGAGATCGCCACGACCCCCGGCGAGGCTGCGAACCCCATCAACGCGGCCCGGCTCCTCGGCGCGAGCTCGCCCGACGCCGCGGGGGTCATCGCGCCCGCAGCCCGGGTCACCCGACAGAAGGGGCACGCGGCCTCGCTCTGCCGCACGTGCCGTCCGCACGCCTCGCAAGGAACCAGCTTCGCGCTCATCGGTTCTCCTCCGCCGCCGTCTGCGGCGCGTCCTCCACGACCACCTCGAAGCGCCCGTGGTCGAAGGGTCGACCGGGCGCGTCTTGCACTTTCACGACCCGCTCCCGCTTGCCGACGCGCTGCATCTCGAGCGCCCGGTGGTGACAGTACGGGTTGTTGCCCGGCTTGCCGAAGAGAACGTATCCCGTCCACGTGCAGCCCGCGCGGCACTCGTCGGCGTAATAGCAAGTGCGGCAGAAGCCCCAGAGGTCGTCGACCGTGCGGTCGCGCGTGTAGCGCATCGCCGTGCCTCCCCGCTCCCAGAGATCGACCAGCCGCGCATCTCGGATGTTGCCCGCCGTCCAGGCCTCCGTCGGCAGCGAAGGGCAGCCCTTGATCGAGCCATCGGCCTCGATGCCGAGGGTCGAGCGGCCCGCCCCGCACGAGTACATGTGCCCGCGCAGGCTCTGCCCCCGGAGGCGCGCTTCGTAGGGTCCGAAATAGCCCACGTTGTTGCCCGGCCACAGCCGGATCCCCAGGGCATCACAGCGGTCTTTGAGGTCCGCGAGCATCGGGAACAGGTCGAGCAAGTCGTGGGGCTGGAGCAGCACCTCCGGCTCGTCGACCGCCCGCCCCATCGCGACCGTCAACTGGATCTGCCAGCTGTGCACGCCGTTCGCGGCGAGGGTCTCGAGCACGGCCGGCAGCTCGGGCATGCTCAATCGGTTGATCTGGGTGTTCGCGCTGACCTTCACGCCCGCATCGCGCAGATGCCGCATCGACGCGAGGGCCGCGCGGAAACTCCCCGGCACGCCCCGGAGCCGGTCGTGCGTGGCCTCGAGTCCATCGATCGACACGCTCGCCGACACGAGCCCCGCCTCGGCCGCCGCCTGGGCCCGCGCGGCGTCGATGCCGCGGCCGCCCGTCGTCATCAGCGCGCTCATCCCGCGCGCGCGGATGTGCCGGACGATCCGGGTCCAGTCGTCGCGCAGATAGGCCTCGCCGCCGATGAGCGACACCTCGCGCACACCGAGGTCGGCCATCTGATCGACGAGGTCGAGACACTCGACCGTCGAGAGCTCGTCGGGCCTGTCGCGGCCCGCGCGCGAACCGCAATGACGGCAGGCCAGATCGCACGCGAGCGTGATCTCCCAGACCGCATAGATTGGCCGGACGCGCTGGTCGATCGGGCGCGCCTCCGCCGCGAGCGGGAGCCGACGACGGGGTGGATCCGCCGACGGGACGACCGGCAGCGCCCTCGGACGCTTCGACCGCAACATCGCCTCTCGAGCCTCCGGCCCGAGCGGATCGGGCCCCGTGAGCGGTCGGTCCATGCGCGGCCGAGGGTACCCGAGAACGCCCGCTCCACGAAGGGGGGTCCCGGCGCCGACGCGCACCGCCCCCCGAGCGCACCGCTCCCGAGCGCACGAACCCCGAGGACGGAGCCGCAGAGCGACGCG
>CAIKNO010000543.1 GCA_903828805.1 uncultured Sandaracinus sp.
GCCGCCGCCTCGGGCAGCGCAGGGCCCGGGGGCGCACCCGGCCGGCCCGCGGAGATCCCCGCATCCGGCGCGGCCGTGTGCGGCACGATCACCCGCACGACGTACGGGCCGACGCGCATCGGCAGGTTGCCCGGCAGGAGCAGCGTCTGACGGTGCACCCGCTGGGCCCCGACGAGCGTGCCGTTGGCGGAGTTGTCGGTGATCAGGAATCCAGCCCCCGAGGGCTCGATCATCAGGTGACGCCGCGAGACGTCGGGCGACGGGAGCACGACGTGACAGGACGGGTCGCGCCCGATCGACACCGGCCCGACCGCGTCGACGGTCAACGTCTCCACCGTCCCGTCTGCCAGCTCGATCGCCAGGTTCACCGACACGAACGATCCCTCCTTCAGACACGAACGCCGGGCCCGAGGGCCACCCGTCCACGGCTCACTCGTAGCCGGGCGGCGAGGGCTCCACCATCTCGACGTCGCCGAGGCCGATCCCGCCGAGGCTGCCGAAGCGCTCGTAGATCCGGAGCGCCTCCTGGATCCGGTCCGCCTGCGCGCGCGGCACCGCCTGCACGACCGTCGGGACGATGAACAGGAGGTTCTCCACGTTCTCGTCGCGGCGGATGTTCGTGCCGAAGAGCACCCCGAGCACGGGGATCTGGCTCAGGCCGGGCAGACCGCCCTGGCTCTGAAGGCTCGCGCGGCTCACGAGGCCACCGAGCACGATCGATTGCCCCAGCTCGAGGTTCACGACCGTCTGCAGCGTGGTGTGCGTGCGCCCGGGGATGCCCGAGCTGTTGGCCTCGGTCAGGTCCGAGACGTCCGCGCCGATCTGCACCTCGATGCGGCGCGTCTCCGCGTCGTAACGCGGCGTCACGGTGATGTTCGAGCCGAACTCGATGCGCTGGATCTGCGCGGTGAGCGGACCGGCGATCGGGATGTTCACCTCGCCGCCGCTGTTGATCTCGGCCTGCTGACCGTTCGTCGTGACCAGCATCGCCTGGCGGAGCAGCCGCGCCCAGCCGCTGGCCTGCGCGATGTCCAGGCGCGGCAGCGCCTGGTTCGAGATCGTCGCGGTCGCGCTCTGCACCGACAGCGAGGTCAGGTCCAGCGTGGCGGCCATGCGCGCCACGCCCGGGCCGCCGATGGTGCCCGGGAAGCCGATGCCGAGCTGGTGGCTGTACGACTCCGTGAGCTGCACGAAGTAGAAGTCCAGGCGCACGTTCTCGCGCACCGGCACGCCGCCGGTGGCCGTCACGGAGGCCTGCGGATCGAGCACGGTGATGGTGTAACGGACCTGATGCCCGTCGTTGAAGATGAGCAGCAACGACGTACTGCCGGGCCGGAGCGCCACGACCACGAACTGGCTGCCATCCCGCGCGACGCGGACGTCGACGATCCCGGGGGCGCCCTCCGAGAAGCTCGCGACGCCGGTGGCCGAGATCGTCTCCTGCTCGCCGACGGCGAGCGAGAGCCGCTGCGTCTCGGTGCGGGGCGTCTGCGCCGCGAGATGAGACGGGGCGAGCCACGCGCCGGACGGAACCGCGAGCGCGCCACCGAGCAGCACGAAGGCGAGGCGAAGGGTCGAGACGAGCCCCCGCGCGGGGGTACCAAATCGGTCAGCGTGGCGCACTGATCATCCTCGTGGGTATGGGCGTGGCGGCGGGAGCGGGGGTGGTGGTCCGTGCGCGCTGCACGCGCTGGCGGCGCTCGGGCTCGATGATGTCGGCGGTCGAGGTCTCCGGGAGGCCCTCGAGGATCTCGATGTCGTCCGGGTTGCGGAGAATGAGCGTCAGACGGCCGCGCTGACCGGCGAACGCGAGGAGCTGCGCCTGCTCGACGCTCGCGCTCAGCGTCACCTGGCTGATGGCCGACCCACGCTGGGCTGCGCCCTGCCCGGCCCGCTGCACGGCGCCGGTGTCCTGACCGGCCGCGAGCACCAGCTGGTTCTGGAGCAGCGGCACCGTGACCGGGTCCTGCGTCGAGCGCTCGAGGGTGAGCAGAACGTCCACCCGATCCCCGGGACGCACGAGCCCGCCGAACGAGGCAGCGGCGTCGGCGCGCACGCTGATCGCGCGCTGCCCGCTCCGCACCAGGCTCGAGAGGTCACGGCTCTGGTCGCTGCTCGTCGCCAGATCGCTCCAGAGGAGCGATTCGCCGGCCCGCACGCCGCTCGTGATGCGCACGCCGATGACCCGCTGCGCCTCCCCGGCGGGGATGTGGCGATCTTCGACGTAGGACCGGGGCAGGTCTCGCTGGCCGAGCATGGCCTCCGTGACCGCCGTCCCGAGCGGGATGTCCTGGGTCGCGATCAGCACGCTGGTTGGCACACCGCCCGAGGCCTCGTCCTCGAACCGCTGCATGTACAGGAACAGCATCGCGATGCCGCCCACGGCAGCGAGGATCGCTGCGAGCAATGCCTTCGAGTTCATCCGGGCGCGTCTCCGCGGTGGAGACTACCGGATCTTGGGGGCGTCACGGAAGCCCCTCGACGTCGAAGCCGACATCCGGGGCCTCACTGAACCGACGATCACTCCGACTGGTACGTGTAGTTCGCGAAATGGATCGGCAGCTCGGCCTCGGCCGTCATGACCTTGACCCGCAAGGAGGGAAGGCCCGCCATCTCGGTGGCGA
>CAIKNO010000544.1 GCA_903828805.1 uncultured Sandaracinus sp.
GATGACTCGGAGCGGGCGGGGGCCTGTCGGGCCCTCGGTCACGTGAGCCGTCGAGGTCGCTCTCTGCCGCCGGACCTCCTCGTCCGGGTGGTCCAACGCACCGTCGAGGACCCCGTCCTCGCGGTCCGAATGGGATGTGCGCACGTGCTGGCCCGCCTCCCGGCCGGCGACCTCCTCGACGCGGCCTCCCTCGAGGCGCTGTTCCACGCCCGACAGGATCCGGATCCGGAGGTCCGGACCATGATCTATCGCGCCCTTCAGCGAGCCGACCACGGGGCCCCGGACCAGCTCGTCGAGGGGACGCATGACCCCGACTGGCGCGTGGGGGTCCAGGCGGTGCGGCTCCTGGCGCGCCGCGCGGAGGCCCTCCGGGCCATCCCGATCTTCGCCCGCGCGCTCTCCGATCTCGGGACGACGCTCCTGACGTCCGGCGACGCCGCGCCGGGTGGTCCGCTCCATGTCTTCCTCGCGGCCGTCGAGGCGGCCCGACCGATGGCCCGCCACCCGGCCGTCCAGGCGGCGAGCGCGACGCTTCTGGCCCGCTTGGCCGTCGTGCCCGAAGGCCACGTGTTCACCCGGGACCGGGGACTCGCCCACTGCGCGATCGCAGCCCTGCTCGACCAGGGTCAGGATGCGACGACGAACACCGAGGCCTGCGGCCTCCGTCAGGTCAACGCGGTGGAGCGGGCCGTGCAGGTCGCGTCGCTGCTCGGCCGCATCGCGTCCCCGGCCGCTCGCCGGGCGTCGGAGCTGACCCGTCGCTTCGAACATCCCAGTCCCCTGGTCCGTGAAGCGGTCGTGGGCGCGGCTGCGACGATCGAGGACGCCGCCGCCCGCGCGCTGGTGCTCGCGGCGCTGGCCAACGACCCCTCCAGAGGGGTGCGGATCACCGCCCTCGAGGGGTTGGCCGCGTTCTCCGACCGCCGCGCCTCCCGCCGCGCGGCCGCCATCCTCGCGGGGAGCGACGCGGCCGATGACTGGCCCGCGGCCGAGATCGGGGCCGCGCTGGGTTCCGCGCTGCCTGTCTTTCTCGAGGCCGATGACCTCGAGGGCCTCGTCGCCTGGCTCGGCGCATCGTCGCTGGGCACGGCCGATCCCGACACCCGCTCGATCGAGGCGCTCGCCGCGCATGCCAACCCCACGGTGCGTCAAGCCGCCCGCGACGCGCTGGAGGCGCGCGGATTGGAGGTCCCGGAGGGCCCAGCGAGGGCCGTGGAAAATGCGGTTCCGGAAGCTCATTTTCGAGCCCCGATTCCGGCCCGTGCGCGCCTCGAGACCAGCCGCGGACGGGTCGAGCTCGAGCTGCTTTCCGACGAGGCGCCCTCGACCGTGATCCGCTTCGTGGAGCTGGCGCGCCGCGGCTTCTACGACGGACTCACCTGGCATCGCGTGGTGCCGGCGTTCGTCGTGCAGGGCGGCGACCCCGCCGGCGACGGCTTCGGTGGCCCCGGTTGGTCGCAGCGCTGCGAGGACAACCGCGTCTCGTACACGCGCGGCACCGTGGGGATGGCGCTGGCGGGCCGCGACACCGGCGGCAGTCAGTTCTTCATCACCCACGCGGCCCAGCCGCATCTCGACGGTCAGTACACGGCCTTCGCACGGGTCACCGCGGGGATGGAGGTCGTCGAACAGCTCCAGGCGGGGGATCTGATCCGGCAGATCACGATCGAATAGAATCGCGAGTGATTCCTCCCGGGTTCCACCTCTCGACCGGGGCTGGCGTCCGTTCGCGTCCGCCGGACGACCGCTCGTCCGCCCGCGCTTGAACCGCCCAACCTCGCGTGGTAGCCGCCTTTCCGTGTCGGATCTCGACCCCTCGCGCCTGCCCGCCCACGTCGCCGTCATCATGGATGGCAACGGCCGATGGGCCGAGACCCGTGGTTGGCCGCGGCCCTTCGGTCACCGGCAAGGCAGCGAGGCCGTCCGTCGAATCGTGCGCGCCAGCCGCCGGCTCGGGATCCGGGCGCTCACGCTCTACGCGTTCAGCGAGCAGAACTGGCAGCGGCCCGAGGGCGAGGTCGACGCCCTCATGGAATTGCTGAGGGAATTCCTGCTCTCGGAGCGTGACGAGCTGCTCGACAACGGCATCCGACTGCGGATGATCGGGCGGCGCGAGCGGCTCCCCTCGCGGGTGCGGGAGGTCCTCGAGGCCCTCGAGCGCGAGACCGAGGGGCTCTCGGACATGACGCTCACGCTCGCGCTCTCGTATGGCGGTCGGGAGGAGCTCACCGACGCGGTGCGCCTGCTCGCTGCCCAGGTGGCCGAGGGGCGACTGGCCCCGTCGGACCTCGACGAGGCCCGGCTCGAAGCGGCCATTCCCTCGATGGACGTCGGGCCCTGCGATCTGCTGATCCGGACCGGTGGCGAGCAGCGCATCAGCAACTTTCTGCTGTGGAGCGCCGCGTACGCGGAGCTCGTGTTCAGCGAGCGGCTGTGGCCGGACTTTCAGGACGCCGATCTTCTGGACGCCCTCGGCGTCTATCAGGCGCGCGATCGTCGCTTCGGTCGGGTATCCTCCGCGGCCTCCATGGCCACCTCGGATGTCCTGATGCCGGATGCGGCGAGCCGCGCCCATGCCTGAGTCTGCCGGCTCGACCCTCCCGCCTGCCCCCGGCGCCCCGAAGGGGCGGACGGATGCCGCGTTCGTGCGGAACACCCTGCAGCGTCTGGCCACGGCCGCGGTCGGGATCCCCATCCTGCTCTGGCTGATGTTCTGGGCCCCGCCCTGGGGATTCCAGCTGGTGGTGACGCTCGCCATCGCCCGCGCCGGGCACGAGCTGTTCCGGATGACGGCGCCCGACGCGCCGGGCCTGCGCGCCTGGGGCGTCGCCGCCACCACCGCCACCGGGCTGGTGTTCATCCACGGCGCCTCGCCGGCGGTCTTCCTCACGCTGCTCAGCGTGGTCGCCGCGGGCGGCTTGCTGGTCTCGCTGAACGCGCCGGAACCCCACGAAGCGGCCGGCGTGCGCGCGGCGTGGTTGCTCGCCGGCCCGCTCTATGTCGGCGGCCTCTTCGGCGCGCTCGGTCGGCTGCACACGATGCCCCAGGGCGGGGCCTGGGTCCTGCTGGCGATGTGGTTCGCGTGGGCGAGCGACACGGGCGGGTACTTCGCGGGCCGTTATTTCGGAACGCGAAAGCTCGCGCCGCGGGTGTCGCCGGCCAAGACGATCGAGGGCTCGATCGGCGGCCTTCTCGGGGCCCTTTCGGGGGCTTTCGCGGCGCATTTCGGGTTCTTGCCCTCGTTGCCGCTGCTCGACGCGGTGGTGCTCGCCCTCGTCGCCGGCGCGATGGGCCAGATGGGCGACCTCGTGGAGTCCCTCGTCAAGCGCTCGACCCGGGTCAAGGACAGCGGCAGTCTCCTGCCAGGACACGGCGGCATGCTCGATCGGGTGGACGCCCTGATGTTCACCGCGACCGCGTGCTTGCTCTACCTGCTCTGGCGCGCCGAGCTGGGCTGAGAGGGCGCGGCCCGCAGCCCTCGTGAACGAGACCGACCCCGGAGCGCCCGGGCGTCGGTCTGTCACGCGTCGCGCGGGAGACGGCTCAGGCGAGGAACTCGCCGGCGAGCCGGGACGCGATCCGCCCGTCGAGGCCTTCGTGCCGCGCCTTCAGCTCCTTCATGAGCCGGCCCATGTCCTTCTTCGAGGTGAGTCCGAGCTCCTTGACGAGGGCGTCGATCGCCGCGCGCGTCTCGGCCTCGTCGAGCATCTTCGGCAGGTAGCGGGACAGGATCGCGATCTCCGCTTCTTCCTTGAGCGCGGCCTCCTCGCGGCCACCGCTGCGGTACGACTCGATCGAGTCGCGCCGCGACTTGATCCCCTTCTGCAGCGTCGCGATGACCTCCTCGTCGGTCGCGGGGCGGCCGAGATCGACCTCGCGCAGCAGGATCTCCGACTTCGTCATCCGGAGGGCGTCGCGGGCGATCTCGTCCTTCGCGAGCATGGCGGTCTTGAGGTCGGCGTCGAGGGAAGCGCGGAGGGTCGTCATGCGCCGAGACGTACTACGGGCTCGACGTGTCGGGTAGCTGACCGAGGATTCCTTCGAGCTCCCGGAGCGTGCCCGCGGCCTCGGCCGCATCTCCGCCCGAGGCCTCCCCGCCCGAGGCGCCGCCGCCGCCTGCGCCGCCGAGGAGCCCCGAGAGACCTTCGAGACCCTCGAGCCCGCCGCCGTCTCCTCGCAGCATCCCCTGGACCAATCGACCCAGCATGGCCCGCGTCGCGGGATCCCGCGCCAGCGTCTCGCGGAGTTCGGGAGGGATCATGGTCGCCACGGCGTCCGCAGGGTCGGTGCTGGCCCCGAGGTCCTCGTCGCCGTGGGCCTCGTCGAGCCATCGTCGCGCGAGGGTCCGCACCGCCTCCGCGTGACGACCGGTGGCGAGCGCGTCGACCGGCCCGCGGCCGGTGGCGAGTCGATAGCGATGCCGCTCGACGTACGCCCGGAGGCCCGAGAAGAGCGCGGCGTCTCCGAGCTCGGCGCGCAACGCGCGGTAGAAGTAAGGGCCCTTTCCGTAGACGAGGCCTGCATACGAGAGCGGGCCCGCGAACGCCGACGTGGGCTGGTCGACCGCCGCGTCGGCGGCGCCGCTCATGCGCATCGCCCGATAATTCATGGCGACCTGACGGTCGCCCTCCTGCTCGGCGCGCGCGCGGCCGTAGGTGTCCTCGACCCACAGGAGCGCGCTCCACTGGGCGAGGGACTCGTCGACCCAGGGATGCGCCCGCGAGTCGCTGCCGACGATCCCGTGCCACCACTGGTGCGCGACCTCGTGGGCCGTGACGAATTCGAGCATGGACGCCTGCATCTCGGCCAGCGCGCCCGCCCCGCCGAGGGCGCCTCCCAGGCCGCCGCCGTGCGCGCCGGGATCGGCGTAGAACATGGTCGCGACCGTCACGAGTCCCGAGAATTCGACGCCCCCGGCCCCTCCGACGAGCGGCGCCTCGACGAGGTCGAGCTCGGTGTACGGATACGCGCCGAACCGGCGCTCGAAGAGGCTCAACGCCCCCGCCGCGGCCGACCGGACCCGGCCCCCGGCCGCGCGGCTGCCCGCCCGATGCCAGGAGCGGACGGTCACGCCGCGGACGCTGCGTTCGCGGTGCTCGAGCGGCGCCCCGACGAGCACCGCGAAGTCCCGCACGAGCCCGGCGTGCAGCGTCACCGCGGTGCGGGGACCGTGTCCTTCTCCCGGCGGGAGGTCCGTCGCGTCGGTCTCGATCCCCGTGCCTGCGACGTGCGCGCCGCGGGGCACGACGACCCGGGCCCGCACGTTCGACATGGCGTCGGTGCCCAGATCGCCGAGCGGACCCCCGTCGTCGGTGACGAATCCCGCGTCGTGTCGTCGCGCGAGCACCGCGAAGCCCTGCGCGATCGAGGCGACCCCGTCGCTGTGCGAGAGCAGCCCGTAGTCTCCGCCCCCGCCTCCGTGCAGGCTCGTCAGGCCCTCGAGACCTTGGGCCAGCAGCGAGGTCCGCGAGGGATCGATCGCCCGCAACACGCCCCGCAGCTCGAGCTCGATGCGCACCCGAGCTCCCGGCTGCAGCGGCGCGGAGGGACGCACCCGGACCACGCTCGGCGCGCTCGCCTCGACGACGCACGCGATCCCGTCGAGACAGCGTCCCCCGAGCAGCGTCACGGGCGGGGATTGGCCCGCGGCGACCGCCGCGTTTCCGAAGATCCGGAGCACCACCTCCGGCCACGGCGCGGTCCCGTCGTGCGTCACGTAGATCGTCTCGCGGACGGCGTATCCGTCGAGCCCGTCGCTCACGGTGAGGTCCACGTCGTAGAACGGGAGATCGTCGAAACGGGCGACGTCCAGTCGGGCGGCCAACCCCTCGCGCTGGGCGGGACGCAGCGACTCGAGCAGCGGCGCAGGGTCGTACCAGGTGCCGTCCTGCGCGGCGGCGGGCGCGGCGGCGAGCATCGCGAGCGTGCATCCCCAACCCAGCGCGAGCAGCCTCTGCATCGTGCCGAGCGTACCCCCTCGCGCGCCCGCCCGCATCGGGGGCATCCTCGACGCATGCGACCGAGCCCGCTCTTCTCCGCCGAGGCCTTGCGAACCGCCACGGGCGTCGTCCTTCTCGATGCACGCGCCGGGGCGGACGCGCCGCGTCGCTTCGAGGACGAGCGCCTCGAAGGCGCGTGGCGGGTGGACCTCGACACCGATCTGGCGGCGCCGGTGATCGATCCCGCCTTCGGCGGTCGCCATCCCTTGCCCTCGCCGGAGGACTTCGCGGCCAAGCTCGGGGCGTGGGGGATCACGCCCGCCTCGACGGTGGTGGTCTACGACGACAAGGGAGGCGCGAACGCCGCCGCACGGGCGTGGTGGATGCTGCGCGCGCTGGGCCACTCCGACGTGTTCGTGCTCGACGGGGGGCTCGAGGCGGCGCGCGCGGCGGGCGTCCCTCAGGCGCGGGGACCCGAGCACCGTCCGGTCCGGGCGCTCTCCTACCCGGCCGCCGGGGGCTGGCGCTGGCCGACGGTCGACTTCGACGAGGTCGTGCGCGCGTCCGGCGATCCGGGACGGATCGTGCTCGATGCCCGCGATCCCTCGAGATACGCCGGGCTCGCCGATCCCTTCGATCCCCGGCCCGGGCACATCCCCGGCGCGATCAGCGCCCCGTTCGCCGAGCACCTCGATGCCCAGGGGCGTTTCGTGTCTCCGGCGGCCCTCGCGGCGCTCTACGGCCCGCGCCTGGGTGCCCGGGACGGATCACGGGTGATCGCGACCTGCGGCTCCGGGGTGACCGCCTGCCACGTGCTGCTCGCCCTCGAGACGCTCGGGGTCGAGGGCGCCGCGCTCTACGTGGGCTCGTTCGGCGAGTGGACCCGACGCGGCGCACCGGTCGAGGTCGGGGCGCCCGGGCCGGACGCGAAGACGACGGTCGCCTGATTTTTCGGGGCGCGCGCCGAAGGGCGGCCGCGTACGCCCAGGGGGCTTGAGGCGGGGGCGCGACAATCCTAGGCTAGCGGCCTGAGCGCGGTCCCTGGCGAAGGGACGCCGAGGGAGCATGGGCATGCGACGGACAGCGCAGGGGCAGGGACACACGGGCACGGACCTCGCGTCGAGGCCGACAGACGTGTCGAGCGCTCGGGGCGCCCCGGGCCGCGGTGTCGAGCGGGTGCGCACGTGGATTGGGGCCCTGGCGCTCGTCGCGGGCCACGCCGTCGCGGGCGGCTCGGGCGTTTCCGCCCAGGACCGCGTCGTCCAGATCGAGTACACGCCGACCGAGCGCGCCCAGATCGCGGTGTGGGTCGAGCGCTCGGACGGCACGTTCCTGCGGACGCTCGGGCTCACGCAGTCGGTCGCGTACCGAGGCATCGGCAACCGACCCGGCGCGTCCCAGATGAACAGCGGATTCCGCTGGCCCTACGGTCGACGCGAGGGCGTGCTGCCGGTGTGGGCGCACCGCCGCGCGGCGGCGCCGGGCGCAGCGCAGTTCCGGCGGGTCATCTTCCAGGACCGCACGTCTGAAGGCCACGCGTCGCGGAGCTCGAGCGACTTCTCCCGCGACGAGTACTTCTGCCTCTCGTTCCAGGCCTCGACCACCACGCGCGACGCGCTCGACGCCGTCACCTGCGCCAGCCAGTACAACAGCGACAAGGGTCGCTTCGTGACCGAGCAGGACGTCGACGCGGGCTACTTCGAGCCCGCCGAGGTCACCCCCGGCGTGACGATGCCGCGCGTGCTCGACTTCGACTCGCTGTACCCGGCGCGTCGAGACGTGACGCGGTGCACCCAGCCCGGGTGCTACGACCACCCCGACGTCGATGCGTACAACGACGATGCCCGGCGCGTGATGCCGGAGATCGACGCCGTCACGATGGCGACCCCGCCCGGTGACAGGCTTCAGCGGTTGATGATGACCTGGCCGTCGGACTGGGAGGACGGCGACTACGCGCTGTGGATCGAGGTCAACACCGAGGGCGATTACAACGAGCACGCCGACCCCACGACGTTCCCGACGCCGCGCAATCCGGAACCCGGAACGCCCGGCTACGACGAGTACTGGGACTACTGGGCCATGAACTACGGCTACCCGTACCGCGGCCAGCCCTCGGTCGTGTACAGCGTGCCGTTCCACGTCGGCGCGGGCACGCAGCGGGTCACGTCCGAATCGCCTTCGGGCTACGGCTCGACGAGCGGGTGGGACGAGCGCGCGGCCGACATGCGCACGATGGACGGGACCATCACCGACGATCCCGTCGCGGCGCAAGGCAGCGGCGCCGACCGGCTGCGCCGTCAGGAGGACTCCTGGCGGGTGCGGGTCACGGTCGTCGGGCCCGAGGTGTGCGAGGAGAACACGCCGCCCTCGGCGATCACGGCGCTGCAGGTCGCGCCGTTCGGTGAGCGCCACGATGCCCACCGCTACGCGCACCTGTCGTTCGTGGCCCCCGCGGACGATCTCGGCGTCTCGCGCTACGAGGTCCGGGTCGCGACCGAGCCCGTCGTCGACGAGGCCTCGTTCCAGCGGGCGCTGCCCGCCAACGCGGCCGTCACCGACAGCGTGGCCCTCGAGGTGCCGACCTCGACGCCCGCGGGCGAGCTCGTGGAGGTCGACCTGGGCGGCCTGCAACCGCTCACCCATTTCTGGATCGCGGTCCGGGCCGTCGACGGATGCAACGCGTCGAGCGCGATCGCGACCGCGGAGTACACGACCCCGGACATCCAGTTCACCACCGTCTCGCCGTGCTTCGTGGCGACGGCCGCGTACGGCTCTCCGCTGACGGATGAGATCGGTGCGCTGCGTCGGTTCCGGGACCGGCACCTCCGCACGAACGCCGTCGGCCGGGCGCTGGTCGGCGCGTACCAGACCGTGGGGCCCATGCTCGCGGAATGGATCCGGCCGAGCGAGGCGGCGCGGGCCTCGGTCCGGGCGGTGCTCGCTCCGGTCGTGCGCCTGGTGCGCTGGATCGACGGCTGACGACGCCCGGGGGTCCCTCCCGACGCGAGGGCGCCGGGAGGGAGGAGAGTCCTCCCGGGGTGGCCGCGCTCGTGTAGGCTGCGACGCCGACATGCCGACCACCCTGCCGACCACGGGTCTGCGCGACGAGGACATCCTCGCGGCGCTCGCCGAGTACAAGGCCCACGACACCGACTGGGAGCACGGGCGGACCTTCAGCCTCGTCTACCACGCAGGCGCGGCGCACAAAGCGCTGCTCGAGAAGGTGCACGCGCTCTTCGGCTCGACGAACGCCTTGAATCCCATGGCCTTCGGCTCGCTGCGTCGGCTCGAGGCCGAGGTCGTCCGCATGACGGCGGGGATGCTCCACGGGCCCGCGTCCGCGGTCGGCACCATGACGACGGGCGGCACCGAGTCGATCCTGCTCGCCGTGAAGGCGGCGCGCGACAGGGCCCGCGCCGAGCGACCCAAGATCACCCGGCCCAACGTGGTGGTGCCGGAGTCGATCCACGTCGCGTTCGACAAGGCCGCTTCGTATTTCGGACTGGAGATCCGCTACGCGCGGATGGGCGACGATCTGCGGGTCGACGTGCGCGATCTCGAGGGGCTGATCGACGCCAACACGGTGCTGATCGCGGCGAGCGCGCCGCAATATCCGCACGGCGTCATCGACCCGATCGAGGCGCTGGCCGCGCTCGCCCAGCGGCGCGGGATCCCGTTCCACGTCGACGCCTGCTTCGGCGGGTTCGTCCTTCCGTGGATCGAGAAGCTCGGGCATCCCGTGTCGCCGTGGGATTTCCGGGTCCCCGGCGTGACGTCGATCAGCGCGGACGTGCACAAGTACGGGTTCGCCGCGAAGGGCGCGAGCGTGATCGTCTACCGCGACATGAGCTACCTGCGGCACCAGTTCTTCATCTCGACGGACTGGCCAGGGGGCATCTACGCGTCGCCGTCGATCCCGGGGACGCGCTCCGGGAGCGCGATCGCCGCCGCGTGGGCGTCGATGGTGGCGATGGGCGAGGCGGGGTATCTCTCGCACACGGACCGGGCGATGAAGGCGGTCGCGGCGCTGCGCGAGGGGCTCGAGGCGATCCCCGAGCTCGAGGTGCTCGGGCAGCCCGAGGCCACGATCGTGTCGTGGACGACGCGCAAGGACTCGGGCCTCGACGTCTATGCGCTCGCCGATCGGCTGACGGACCGCGACTGGAACGTGGACCGACAGCAGAACCCCAACTGCATCCACTGCACGGTGACCTCGAACCACGCGGCGGTGATCGGCGAGTACCTCGACGACGTGCGCGCCGCGGTCGCGGACCTGCGCAGCCCCCCGGACGAGACGAGCCGCGGCAACGCGGCGATGGACGGGATGATGGCCAAGGTGCCC